>JAGXFS010000122.1 GCA_024637275.1 Acidimicrobiia bacterium | reverse complement strand
CTCTCGGGTGGCCTGCATGGATTCCTCATTCATCCAGGCCATCATGAGCACCTGACCAGTGTCGACGTCCTGGACGATGGCAGGTACCAGTCCCTCCGCGTTGAATACGACCATTCAGGCCACCTTCCGCACGGGGATCCCTGCGGACGCCATCGCGGCTTTGAGGGTGGAGATCTCGATCTCGCGCCGGTGAAAGATGGAAGCTGCCAGAACGGCGCTCGCATTGGCCCTGAGGACTACGTCGATGCAGTGATCCACCGTTCCTGCGCCACCCGAAGCGATGACCGGAACGTCGACCGCGTCGGTAATCGCTTTGGTGACCGCGAGGTCGAAACCGGTCTTGGTACCGTCAGCGTCCATCGACGTGAGGAGAATCTCTCCCGCGCCGAGCTTGGTGGCCCGTCTGGCCCAGTCGATCGCATCGAGTCCGGTTGGCTGGCGTCCTCCATTGACGACGACTTCGAACCAGCCGTCGCGCTGCTTGGTGTCGATCGCAAGGACGACGCATTGTCGGCCAAAGCGAATCGCACACGATTCCAGGAGGGCGGGGTCCGCCACTGCGGCGGTGTTGACAGCGACCTTGTCGGCGCCAGCCCGCAACACGGCCCGCATGTCGTCGGCGGTTCTGACCCCACCACCGACTGTGAGGGGTACGAAGACATTGGATGCAGTCCTACGGACAACGTCGAGCAACGTGCCGCGACCCTCGGGCGATGCGGAGATGTCGAGGTAGCAAATCTCGTCAGCTCCTTCGGCGGCGTAGCGAGTCGCCAGTTCGACCGGGTCGCCCTCATCGGCGAGGTTCACAAAGTTGACGCCTTTGACGACGCGGCCGTCTTTGACGTCCAAGCAGGGAATGATGCGGGTTCGCAGGGTCATGCGGCCATCGCCACGAAGTTGGTGAGCAGTTGGAGACCGTTTTCGCCTGAACGTTCCGGGTGAAATTGAGTGCCGACCCGACGACCCGAACGAATCGCCGAGGCAAACGTTTCGCCGTAGGTGCTTGTTCCGATGACAGTGTCCTTTTGGGCTGGCCGGGGGGCGTACGAATGGACGAAATAGAATGTCGCCTCAGGTTCGATGCCGGCGAATAGCGGGTCATCGTCCATCGATACGTCGTTCCAGCCGATGTGGGGGAGTCGGGGAGCGTCTGCGAGGCGCTCGACGGTTCCGGGGACAAACCCGAAGCATCGGGCGTCATCCTCTTGAGAGGAGTCAAAGAACACTTGCAAGCCAACACAGATCCCGAGCAACGGTCGGTCCCACTGCGCAATCGCGGTCCTGAAGCCGGCAGCATCGATTCCGTGCATGACGCCCCGGGTAGTTCCAACGCCGGGAAGCACCAATCCGTCGGCCCGCACAACATCCGATGGTTCGGTCGCCACGATTACGTCCGCTCCAACTCGCGCCAGGCTCTGAGCGATGGACACCAAGTTGCCTGCGCCGTGGTCGATGACGGCGATCGTCGTCACGTGGTCCCTTTGGTCGATGCGATGCCGACCCGGCGGTCGTCGACGGCGACTGCCATACGTAGTGCCCTGGCGACAGACTTGATGCCAGCCTCGGCGACGTGGTGATCGTTGCGACCGGTGGCGGTCAGATGCAGCGTGAAACCTCCGGTCCGAGCCAGAGCCTCAAGACCATGCTCAAAGTTCTGCGTGGTGAAGTTCCCGATGCTTGGCCCCTGTAACGTCGCCTGAATTGACGAGTACGGTCGTCCGCCCACGTCAATGGCGCAGGTTCCGAGTGCTTCGTCCATCGGCACGATGGCGTTGCCATACCGTGAGATTCCCGCCCGGTCTCCGAGAGCTGTAGCGAGGGTTTCTCCGAGCACCAACATCGTGTCTTCAACGGTGTGGTGGTCGTCGATGTGTACGTCTCCTTCACACGAGATAGACAGGTCAATGAGGCTGTGGTGTCCGAGTGAGGTGAGCAGGTGGTCGAGGAAGCCGACCCCGGTCGTCACGGTTGTGATACCCGCCCCGTCAAGGTTGACAGTGACCGAGACCTTGGTCTCGAGCGTGGTCCGTTCGATGGTTGCGATACGTGGCATGGGGTTCGTCTTCCTTACGGGATGAGTTGTTCTATGCGTAATACAAGAATGTCGCGGGCACCGGCCGCCTTGAGATCCGGGAGCAGGTTCCAGATCGAACCGGCATCGACGACGGAGTGCACGGCCACCATGGTGTCGTCAGCGAGGGGGACAACGGTGGGTGCGCCCATCCCCGGGATGATCCTCTGGATGGCACCCACTGAGCTAGCCGGGGCGTTGAGGAGCAAGTATCGCTTGCGGCGACCTTCCGTTACTGCGGTGAGTGCGGTAACTACGGCGTCCGCTTCGGCCGACCGTGCCTCAAGGGAAGCCTGGGAGCCGATCAGTACGGCTTGGGATACGAGGATGGTGTCCAGTTGCCGGAGGCCATTGACGAGCATGGTCGAGCCGGTCGAGACAAGGTCGACGATCGCGTCGGCGACGCCCAGTTTGGGCGCCACCTCAACCGACCCTCGCAACGTGACGATGTCGGCGTCGATGCCACGCTCTTCGAAAATCCGTCGCGTGGCGTTGGGGTGGGCGGTGGCTACGCGGGCTCCGGCAAGATCCTCCAGCTTTTCGGCAGGGGATGCTTTCGGGACGGCGGCCACCAGCCGGCAATGCCCGAATCCGAGCTCGGCTAGTACCGGAAGGTCAACGCCGTTCTCGGCCAACAGATCCTGGCCCGTTATTCCCAGATCCGCCGTCCCGTCCGAGACGAGTTCGGCGATGTCCTCGGTTCTGACGAAGAGGAGGTCCAGGTCAACGTTTCTAACCGACACGGACAGCGTTCGATCCGACTTCTCGAATTCGAGCCCGGCATCGGACAGCAACGAGGAAGTCGTGTCTCGCAGGCGGCCCTTGTTGGGTATGGCCAGTCGCATCGTGCGGGTCATAAGTCTTCCTTAAAGCGAGCGAGGGCCATCTGATAGCCTCCGGTTCCATGATTGAGCCACTGACTGACCCTCGTGACGGTGGCCGTCGACGCCCCGGTCTGTTGGGCGATATCGCGGTAGGAGAGTCCGGAATCGAGTAATCGAACGATCTGCCATCGACTGGCCATCTCGGTGATCTCGCGCCGGGTACACAGATCGCGCAACAATCCGGCAACCTCGTCGGCGTCATCGAGCGAGGCGATCGCCTCGCTGAGGGCGATCACGGGTTCGGTTCTCCAATCATCGGTGGTCATGCGGGTCCGGTTTCAATCGTGGTTTAGTGTTGTAACATGCTACAACACTAAAACCGCTTGGCAAGTTGAGGTTACTCATGCACATCATCCCCGCCGTCGATGTCCTCGATGGTCAGGTCGTCCGGCTTCTGAAGGGCGATTACAGCCAAACGACTACCTACGGTTCGGCTCCCGCGGAAGCGGCCAGGTCGTGGGCTGCGGCCGGAGCGACCCTGGTGCACGTCGTGGATCTAGAGGGAGCCCGGTTGGGGGCACCGTCCCTCGGATTGGTCGAGCAGATCGCGTCGACCAACGTGCCGTTTCAAATCGGTGGGGGCGTGCGTTCGGTGCAAGCTGCCCGCCGGGTGATTGAGGCCGGAGCGCAGCGGGTGGTGCTTGGGTCGGTCGCCGTGTGGCAGCCGGAAGTGTTGGCGGAGTTGGTTGGGGTATACGGGCCGGAACGGGTAGTTGCGGCGGTCGACGTCAAGGCTGGACTGGCAACCGGATCGGGTTGGCTCGACAAGGGGCGTCCATTCTTGGAGGTGATCGCCGGGGTAGCGGAGACAGGCGTCGGATGGATTCTGACGACGGGAATCTCCCAAGACGGGACCATGGCTGGACCCGACCTCGAACTCACGAGAGCAGCCGTCGAACAAGCTGGCAGTGCCGGGGTGATCGGGTCCGGGGGAGTCGGTACTCTCGCCGACCTGGTGGCGCTGGACGAGTGCGGCGCCAGCGGGGTGGTGGTCGGCAAAGCCTTGTACGAAGGAGTCTTCTCGCTTCAGGAAGCCATCAGCGCCGTCAGCGGTTGAGAAACCGCTCCAGGGCTTGCTGGATATGCTCAGGCCCTACGGTGAGCGCATGATCGTCGCTCCTGAGCGTGTTGAGTGCAGCCTCACGCAACATGCCGGTCATGTCGGCGAACGATAACCCTTCCGTGTCGGCGGCGACCTTGTCAAGGTCGACGTCCTTGCTGAAGGGAACGTCAACGATGTTCAGAAGTGCCCGGCGGGCTTCTTGCTCGGGGAGGCCAAGTTCGATGTGCACCTCGAATCGGCCTGAACGCAATAGGGCGGGATCGATGAGGTCCTTGCGATTGGTTGCTCCGATCACCACGACGTCGCCTCGTCCACCAAAGCCGTCAAGTTCGGTCAGGAGGGCGGCGACGACCGAGTCGGTCACCGACGACGATGAGGTGCCTCGCACCGGGGCCAACGCGTCAATCTCGTCGAAGAACATGAGAGAAGGTGCGGCCGCCCGCGCTCTCGCAAACACCTCGCGCACGCCCCGTTCGGACTCGCCAACGAACTTGTCGAGCAGTTCCGCTCCCTTGATCGGGAAGAAGGCTGCGCCAGCCTCATGGGCTAGTGCCCGAACAACGAAGGTTTTCCCGGTTCCAGGCGGGCCGTAGAGAAGGATCCCGCGCGGTGGTTCGATCCCGAGTTTTTGGAACCGTTCGGGCTGAGTCATCGGCCAGATGACCGCTTCTGTGAGTCGTTGCTTGACGTCTTGGAGCCCTGCCACCCGCTCGAACCCGTATGAAGGAACTTCACCGGAACCGACCGATCCCAGCGACGGGGTAGTTGCGTCGATGGCGGCGGCCACTCGCTCGGTGGTTAGCGGTTCTCCGAGCCTGGCCACTTCCGTCGATGCTTGAAGTACCGCACCGAGAATGTCGGCGCCCGAGAACCCGGCGCTTCGTCCGGCGAGTTGTGGGTAGTCGATCTCGTCGGTCGGTACCTTGGCGAGCGCCGCTTCAAAGAGCAACGTCCGGCGACGGGCATCGGGTGGCGGTACCTGAAGTGTGCGCGGTAGCAGTGGCGATTGCAGGGCCTCAACGGAGGTGTGCGAGGTGATGCCGACAACACAGGCAATGGTGGGACGCTCCGCGACCGCGTCTAGAAACCAACGCATGATGGCGGCCACCTGGGTTTTGAACGGGGTGAGGCCTTCTTCCCCTGCGACGGCTTCAAAGCGATCGACGTAGATCACCGTCGATGGCGGAGCCGTTTTGACCGCCGTTTCGAGCAGGTCCAGGAGTCGGGCTGGTTTGAAGATGAGATTGAGATCTATCGATTTGACGCTACAACCAGCGGCGTGGGCGGCGGCCGCGACCAGCTCGGATTTGCCGCATCCGTGGGGTCCTTCGAGAACGACGCCAGCTACCGATGGGAGTCCCCAAGCCGTGGGGAGGTCTCCGTGGCCGGTAAGGAGTGAGAGCCAACCGGTCAATAGGTCTCGCTCTGTGTCGAGTCCTGCCAGAAGCGCTTCGGCGGTGGTAGGGGCGGCGGGCTTCGAAGGGTCTGTGGTGACAGGAGGTACATGGGCCGGCGTCAGTTGGGTGTCGCCAGCCTGGAACCGGGTACTTGCACTGATGAGGCCGGCATTCTGGGGGCTGACCTTCTCAACGGTCACCATCTGGCCATCAATGTCGAGTCGATCGCCGGTCGTGACCGGATGCGACGCGAGGGATCGAACCAGGTCGCCGGTTACCGGTTCGGACAGCCACACGTCTTGAGCGCTCGTCAATATTGCCCTGGTACCATCGACGGTCGAGCCGAGCGTAAGGCCCGCATTGGTTCGGGCGAGTTCGCCAACAGACAGCGCCGAGGATTCCCCCACACGCCCGGCTTTGACCCGGATGTGGCTGTTTCCCACTGCCAGAACCCCGCCGCCTGGCATGCCCATTGCCGCCAGCATGGTCGAGTCGGCGATGGCTATCGGGTCGGTGCCCTCACGAACGATAAAACGCATTCGGCCATGTTATCGCCTGAGTCGCCCGGCCGGTCGGAGCGTGGGCTGGGGGTCTGGTTCGACATGAACGGGCTGTGCGATGGCTAGGCGGCCAGCTCCGGAACTTGCGCAGGGCGATGAAATGGATGCGAAGTGCCGATGATGGCTGTTTCGAACAGCGACAGCCATGACCAGATCAGATGTGCTTCTTCAGCGGCCAGAACCGACGGAGGGACACTGTCAGCGACCGTCCTCGAAGGAGATTCGGCATCGATCGGCAGGAGCGGCTGATTGGGCGCCAGCCATCCCATGACGAAACGCCCGTCCTCGATGAAGGCTCCTTCCTGGCCGTGTTCAGCGCGGATTGCTCCGGCCGAAAGCATCGACTGCCAGGCGGACCTTCGGTCCATAGCCCTGGCGAGCGCCCGGTAACGGTCTCGCATCCAGCCCGCCTCCTCATAACGTTGGGAGGCCGCGAGGTCGACCATCTTGTGACGGATCGGCGCGAGCAGGAGGCCAGGGTCACCATTGAGGGCACTCATGAACTGCCGGATCACGTCGTCATATTCATCAGCACTCAAGCTGCCGTCACAAGGACAGCGAGCAACTCCGAGCTGTGCGAAGGCGCACACTGTCGATCGGCTCCCGGGTTTGGTCAGGCATCGTCTTATCGGAAGCGCATCCCAAATCGCCGTCATGACGAGCTCGGCGGACTTGCGGCTTCGGAACGGACCGAGGTAGGCGAGACCATCGTCGCGAAGCGTTCGGACAAGCGATAGACGGGGGAACTGTTCTTTGGTCAGCTTCACCCAGTGACTTGCTTTCGGTGGTTTTGATCGGCGATTGTGTCGGGGACGAAAGGTGTGGATAAGGCGAAGCTCGGTGATCGCGGCCTCGAGTTCGGTCTGGCAAACCCGTCCTTCGATCGAGTCGAGTTCGTTCAGTAGATTGGTGATGGACCGTCGAGTATCTCCATAGAAATAGGACCGAACGCGGGTACGGAGATTCTTGGCTTTCCCCACATAGATGACGTTGTCCTGCCGGTCCTTGAATAGGTAGACGCCGGGACGCCTTGGTAGCTCGTCGGCCAGTCGCATCTTCGGATAGTTCGTCGAACCGCGTGCGGTTGGCAACTGGAGCAGGTCTTCGAGCGCTGTCACCCCAAGAGTTCCCGCTCGTTCGAGAAGCGCATGCAAAACGTGGCCGGTCGCCCGGGCATCTTCGAGGGCCCGGTGGTTTGGCTTAACCGGTGACCGGAAGTGGGCGGCCAACGATTCGAGTTTCAGGTTTCGTATCTCGTTACGGACCAAACGCCTCGCTAGTCCAAGGGTGTCGACCGATCGGTTGGTTACCCGACTGTATCCGCACTGGAGCGCGGCGGCATTGAGGAAACCGATGTCGAAGCGAACATTGTGTCCAACCAGGACCGACTCGCCGATGAACTCAAGGAACGACGGCAGCACCGTTTCGACCCGGGGTGCCTCGACGACCATCGCGTGGGTGATTCCCGTCAGAATCGTGATGAACGGCGGGATCTCCCGGCCAGGGTTGATGAGAGTTTGAAACTCACCAACGACCTCGCCGCCGAGGTATTTGACGGCACCTATCTCGGTGAGCGAGTCGGTGGTTGGCGACCCACCTGTGGTCTCGACGTCGAACACACAAAAGGGAACAGCGGACAGGGGAGCACCAAGGTCGTCGAAACTTCGCTGAAGCAGGTCCACTGGCTCGATGCCCCTTCGGTGGCGGGGAAGAGAGCCTAGCCCGAACAGGTGTTCGATTCAACGATTGGTCGGTTATTGACGCTGGCGAACCGCTTCGTACAACATCACCGCAGCCGAGGTAGCCGCGTTCAGGCTATCGGCGTGACCGGCCATCGGAATCGAGCAGAGTGCGTCGGCGGCTTCTTTCCATGCCGGTGAAACCCCGTCGTGCTCAGATCCGATAACCATGGCGGTCGGACCGGTCAGGTCGAGTTCATAGAGCGTCTGTTTTGCCTCGGGAGTCGCGACCACGGTCGTGTAGCCCGTCACAAAGGCGAGGGCCTCATCAATCGAGGCGGTAGCAATCGGGACGGTAAACAGGCAACCGAGTGACGCCCGTACTACCGACGGATTGAACACGTCGACGAGCGGGTCACAGATCACGACTGCCGCCCCGACGGCGTCGGCCGTCCTGAGCATCGTGCCGAGGTTGCCAGGCTTTTCGATGCGCTCAGCAATGAGCACCAGATCGTTTGTTTCCGGTATGCCAGCGAGTGACGTGTCGAATTGTTGGGCGACCGCCAGAACCCTGGCCGCCGGGCCTCGCACGGCCACCTTTTCCAGGATGGCGTCGGTTACCGAGATGATGCGTTCGCCAGCCAGGGGCGTGTACGACTCGCCTTGGGAAATGAGAACCGTATCGATGACCAGATCTGACCGGAGGCGGGCGCGGTTCAACTCATCGAAGCCTTCAATGATGAACGTGCGCAATTCGTCCCGAGAGCGGCGGTCGCGCAGGCGAACGATCGATTTGACTAGTGGGTTGGTTGGCGAGGTGATTTCACGCATCTTGCTCCAGGGCAGCGTACGCCTCTTCCAGGCGTTTGCGGGCTCGATGGCAGGCAACCCGAACGGTTCCGATCGCCGAGCCGAGGCGCCCGCCGATCTCTTCATACGACAGGTCCTCGACGTCGCGGAGCCACAGCAGGCTGCGGTCTTTGGGACTCAGAGCAGCAAGTGCCTGGCGGATTTGCGTGTGCTCGTCGTTCAACTCGACCTTGTCTTCGGCATTCCGATCGGGAATGTAGCTGGGCTCAAATCGGTCGGGTCGGCGGGTTTTCCGGATCCACCCTCTGAACGAATAGCGAGCTATCTGCCAGAACCAACCCTCAAAGGCGTCGGGGTTTTTGAGTCGGTGGATTGAGGTGACGACTGCTTCAAGGGTATGAGCGGCCAGGTCCTCTGCATCGGCTCGCTGGGGTCCGGCGCCAGAGAAATAGGCGACGAGGCGGGGATGTCCGGCTCGGAGGATGTCGGCAAGAGCCGAGTTGTTGCCGTTGCGGGCTTGCTCGATTGCCTCGAGAGAGGGCGGCCACGTCGATGATCTGTCCCCGGCGGATTCTGTCATGGCCCGGCAACTCTAACGGTATCGCGGCCCGAGCTGGCAATTAGCCGGGGTTATCAGCCTAAGGAGTGCCGTTATCGCTACCGTTGCCGTTGTTGCTCTTCGGCTTGTCCTTTTCCGAGTTGTTGGCCTTTTCTTTCTTGGCCTTATCGGAAAGTTTCTTGGCCTGGTCCTTGAGCTTCTTGGCGGCTTCGGAGGCATCTCCATTGGCGGCTGCTTCGCGCATCTCCTGAGCCAACTGAACAATCATGCGGGTTTCGGCCATCATGTCGTTCACGAATTCGGGTCGTGAATTGCCGTTCTGGGGGATGGCCTGGGTTATTTCCGCCGAAGCTTCGCGGATGGACGCAGCCGACTCGTCGTCCGCGCCCGAACCGGGGTCCTCCAGGGACGAACTCAAGGCATCGAGAGCAGCTGACGCCGCAGCCAACGCAGCAGATGCGTCGCCTCTCTCGGCCAAGTCGTTCGCCTCCTGGAGGCGTTCCTCGGTACGTGAATTGCTGATTCCCACAAACGCAGCAATTCGTTCGTAGGCACGATCAACTCCATAAAGAGCATCCCCGGGGGCGGCGTTCTGCGCAGCAGCCGCCAACCCCACGTTCGCTGAAAGGAAAGTTGCGATCACGACACCAACAGCGGTCACTCGCTGTTTGAGCGGCAAGCGACCACCACGGGGGGCGCGGAGGACGCTTGCAACTACGGTATCGGTCTCTTCAAAAGAGACGGAATCCGTCAATGATGCGGCATATGCTTTCAGGTCATCCATCGGGGATGTACTCATGGTGTATCTCAGCCTCCAACCAAGAAGTGCCTGGTAGCGGGCAAGTGTTACAGGAAATCTTAGAGAAACCGGTCGGGTGGTCGGATGTTTAGGTGGTCAAGAGCGTCCATGTCGACCTCGACACCGATACCGGGCAGCCCGCTGGGAGTGATCCCGCCGTCATGTAGGGGAAATGATTCGGTGAGGTCCGTTGCGTAGTAACGATCTGAGGCTGCCAGATCGGTTGCCAGCGACCCGCCAGGGAGCGTGGCGAGCGCCAGAGAATGGGCTCGTCCGATACCGGTCTCGAGCATTCCGCCCCACCAGCCCTGGCCGGCTGGAAGGTCCCTCCAGATGGATCGGGCTTCGGTGGCTCCTCCGGACTTGGCGGCTTTCAGGTTGATCAAGAACCCGCGCGAGGCGGCCCAGGCCGCCTGGTGCCGGTCGCGCACGCTCTCATCGAGACAGATCGGGGTCCTTGACCGCTCGATCAACTGTCCGCTCCGATGGTTGTCCGCTGGCTCAAACGGCTGCTCGATGAACTCGAGGCGAAGGTCGTCGAGTTCATCCCAATACCCGGGGCTTTCGTGCTCGTGACTCGCCGATCCGTTGAAATCGACCGCGATCCCGATGTCGGGGTAGGCGGCTCGCACGGAGCGGAGGTTCGCCAGATCGTCAGACGGCGTCAGTTTGACCTTGAGTGACCGATAGCCCTGGCCAATCGCTTGTTCGGCCCGGTCAAGGAGATGGTCGGACCGGCCGAGTACCGCTCGCGAAGGTACGCGGTCCAAACTTCCCTCAAGAGCCAGGGCCAGCGGAAGGCCTTCGGATTTGGCGTAGAGATCCCATCTGGCAGCTTCGAGGGCGGCGGCCGCCATGGGAGACGCAACCAGGTCGCTGTTCGTCACGGGTTCAACTACCTGTGATCCGAGTAACCCCTGGGCCACGTGGCCGAGCGCCAGTCGAGCAGTATCGGCGCTTTCCCCGCGGCAATAACTTGATCCGTCCGCACTGCACTCGCCCCACCCGACTTCGTTGCCGCTCGTGATGGAAACCAGGAGGAGCGTTCTCGTAGTCAGAGCACTGGCGGCCGTTACGAATGGATCTCGCAAAGACAGCCCGACCGTATGCAGGGCGACCGAATCGATCACCACGGCGGAGTGCTCATGTTTGCGCGTGCCAGCGTTCCCAATGGATCCCGATCGGAGCGGGTCGATTCAACGACCCCGAACGGCGATCGGCGGCGGGATGACCAATCGTTACGATCCCTATCGCCGAAACGTCTTCAGGCATGCCGACCAGTGCCTCGAGTTCGTCGAATGCGTGTACGCCGAGAAACCCGGCCGCCAAGCCTTCGTCGATGGCGGCCAGCAGGATCGCCATGAGCGAGGCGCCGGCATCGACCCACCAGTACGGAACCGGCCACTCGATTTCCCCGTCCGGCCCGAGCTTGTCGGTTTCTTGGTAGCGATTGTGATAGGCCGCTTCTGAGACACCGATGATGATGTGAGCCGGGGCCCGGGAGATCCACGGGTCGAAGCCCAAATCGACGTAATGCGACTCGCCGGCCAACCCGGCAATCGCCTGGCGGGTTGCTGAGTCGGTCACGACAACGAAAGACTGACCCCGGGTATTTCCGGCGCTCGGTGCCCGGGCGCCAGCCTGAGCAATCCGCTCCAGTTGCTCGCGGGTGACCGGTTCGTCGGTGTAGTTGCGGACCATGCGGCGTTTGGCGAGGGTTTCGGAGAACTCCATCGAAACGACGTTACCTGGTTGGTCAGAAACGCGAGACGCCGGTGAACAGGACTACGGCTGGTTCGGGTCGCCGTGACGCCAATAATCCGGCGTACCCCGCCGTGCCGGTCGGTTCGACGTCGACGTGGGTGATCGCCCGACCCCGCTGGTGAGCGGCCACGATGGTTGTCTCGTCGACGACGATTGGTTCGCCGCCGGACATGAGCATGCCAGATATGAGCGGCAACCAGTCATAGGTGACGTCGTCAAGGATGCCGGTTGCTTCCGATTGTCCGATGGGCTCCCACGGTCTCATAAACCGATCCGGCTCGGCCACTGCTAGATCGAGGCTCCCGGTAGCCGACAACCCCGGGGCCATCAGTTCGTTCCAGGCTCGAGCGAGCGGTGCGCATGCTTCGGTCTGAACGGTAAAGAGCACGGGCTGGATGTTCGGCGTGGTATTTAACCCCTCGGTTAGGCCGGCCCAGGTTGCGCTGGCCAGAGCACCACCCCCGACTTGGATAAACACGTTGACCGTTCCGTGAGCTTGGCCCGCAACGAGTTGGTCGGCGAGCTCCCAGCCCATCGTACGGCCACCGTCCAGCGTGGTGGGGGTAGCCGGGCTTTGCACGGAGAACGGTGTTGCACCACTAGACACCGCTTCGAGAAAACGGAGATAAGTGGGGTCGCCGGATTCGCCTGACCGACGTGGGCAAACCTCGATCCGTGCCCCGTTGGATTGGAGCACATCGACGATCGCCTGGTCGGCCCAGGTGGGAATGAAGACATGCAAAGGACGGTCGGTGGCCTTTGCGATGACCGATGCGGCGATGGCGGCGTTGCCGCATGAGGCGATCGCCAGGTCCCCACCCCCCGCCCCGTCAACCGCCTCAGCCAGGAGCACGCCAAAGAGGTGTCGGGATTTGTGCGAGCCCCCAACGTTGCCGGTGTCGTCTTTGACCCATAGGACGGCACCACCCGGGTGCAGTTCGGGGAACGGCGCCAGCGGAGTGACCTCGAATCCATGCCCTTCCAGGCTTGCGATCGATGTGTCGAGACGATCCACGAGATCCACAAACCGGGTGTCGGTCCATCCACCATCCATCGCTCGCCGGTAGGAATCAAGACGAGTCCGATATTTGAGGAACGGGTTTTCAGTCAACCGAAACCCCGGTTCGGTGGTTGAACTCCGCGATCTGATCGTCCCAACGCGTCACGTGTCCGTGCAGGTCCGTCCAGAAGGACTGCGATCTGCGGGCTTCGAACGAGTCGAAATCGACGCCCTGTTGTTCGACCCAGGTGTAGTAGCCAAGGTTGAAGATTCGGTTTCTTCCGATCGCCCCCAGGTCAACCGTGTGGTCGGTGTCCACGCCTTCGATGAATCGGGCGTACGCTGCGGCGGCCGCCATGTCGTCGAACCCGCCGGGATGATCGCGCGACGTGATCTTGTCGACCTCGGACCGGTACAGCTCGAACCCGTCGGTGGCAACGGTCACGATCACATCGCCCGCTCCGTAGTTATGGAGCTTGGCTACTTTGATCGCCGCAAGCATGTTGGCGATCGAGGAGAAGCCCAGGTGCTGCAGTTGATCGACAAATGTCGCGTCTAAACCCTGGCTCACAAGGTACTGCTTGCCGGCTTCGGTGTTGAACAGGAGAAGGAGCGTGTCAGTCGCTTGATCCGAGATGGCGACGACATCGTCGGTGTTCATCACGTTCTGAATGAGCGGGATGTGCTTGTCGCCGATGCCCTGAATGTTGTGTTCGCCGTACCCGTTGTACAACATGGTCGGGCACTCCAGCGCCTCGACTGCGACAATACGCGAGCCGTGTCGCTCCTTCAGGTAGTCGCCGGCGGCGATGGTTCCGCCGGACCCGGAAGCTGATACGAACGAAACCAGGTTCCCGCCACCTGCAGCTTCATAGATGTGTTCAAGAGCTCTGCCAGTCACGAAGTAGTGGCCGAGGTGATTGGCGAATTCGGAGAACTGGTTGAGGATCACATTGGTGCTGTCTTTAGCGAGTTCGTTGCAGGCGTCGTAGATCTCTTTGACGTTTGACTCGGTTCCGGTGGTGCGAATGATGTCTTCGGGGCCGGACGTCCATTCGTTCAGCCAGTCGAATCGTTCCTGGCTCATTCCTTCTGGCAGCACGGCCATGCCGCGACAGCCCATGATCCGACTAATCGCCACGCCACCTCTGGCGTAGTTGCCGGTGGAGGGCCACACAGCCCGGTGGGTGGTGGGATCGAAGGCTCCGGTCACGATCCGGGGAGCGAGACAGGCGTAGGCGGCCAGCACTTTGTGTGCCCGGATCATCGGGAACTTGTTCCCGAGGGCGAGGAGGATTTTGGCGTCGACGCCGCTCAGCTCCGAAGGAATCTCAAGATAGGCAGGGACGTCGGTCCGGCCGGTTCGGCTGGCATCGTTGTACCAGTTCACCCGCCAGAGGTTGCGCGGATCCGGATCATCCGGTCCGACGCCCGCCAGAGCGTCCATAACTCCCGCTGGCATGGTTGACGGGTCGGCCAGTTGCGCGAAAGTCGGCAGGGCAATTTCGCGTTCGCGGAACCGATCGACGGTGTTGTTGAGGGCTTGGTCGTCGACCACGTCGTCGAAGAGACCCATGATTGAACTTGTCACGCTGCTCCTTTGGGTGGATTGATTCTAGAAAACAAGGCACCCGAGATCGGGCTCATCGGGAGTCACGAATAGCGTTGAGGTAGTTGTAGATGGTGATCCGGCTGACGCTCATGGCGTCCGCTACGTCCTCGATCGCTTTGCGCAGAGCGAAGGCTCCTCGGTCGTCGAGAATTCGGATAGCCGCCTGTTTTTGTTCTCGCGAGAGGTCGGATAGTTTGCCGCCCAACTCGCTTTCCACAGAGCGAACCTGGGCAGCGGTGGTTTCTGAAAAGTCGAGCCGAATGGCGATGGTGGGGGATCCGTCCCAGCTCAGCACAACATCCGAATCGGTGGCCTCTGCAACGTCGACGGCTTCGGCACCAAGTACCAGCAGCAACGGCTCGAGCGCGGCGCCGAAGTCGGATCGCTGGGTCACGACCCTGGCGTTTCCCGGCGAGCAATGCTGAGGCTGACGCGGGTGGCGCCATGGTCTAGAGCTGCGGCCAAGGCCGCCGCGACTGCGCCGAGAACCGTCGTGGCGTCGCCGGTAGTGATATTGCCAAACGGGCCAACGACCACCGTAAGGCCGGCTTGTTCTACGGC
Organism: Acidimicrobiia bacterium; assembly: GCA_024637275.1. Lineage (GTDB taxonomy): Bacteria > Actinomycetota > Acidimicrobiia > Spongiisociales > JAENVV01 > JAENVV01. Next base: position 34,804 of record JAGXFS010000122.1, on the reverse strand, counting down.
CTCCACGGCCGCCTTTACGTGCGGTCCCGGGCGGCCCTCTGAGAACGGTTCGACCAAGAACTCGGCAGCTACTTCCACGGACATCCCTTCCCTCCAACTTTACGGATTGTAAAACGTTGGTGTGAGGTGTGCGAGCTTGAGGGACTGCGTTTTCGAAAGATGCCCACCGGGCACCGGGATTAGTGACTTCAGGTCGGCTGGTGCTTGTGGTCTGCCAGGACTTCGAGCTTCTTCCCGAGCAGGCTCGACTTGACGGCCACGGTGGCACGATCGGCCCAGGTCGACAGGGCTGGAGAAACGTGGAGTTCGACGTCGTCCACGGTCAGCTGCTGGTACGGGCTGAGGTCTTTGCCTTTGAGATAGGTGTCGACCGACACCTCCAACGTGCCGCCTCAACCGATGGGCGGGATGAAGTCGATGGCCATGACCCCGCCCTTCTTACGAACGAGCTTGACGGCTTCAGGGGTGACATCAAGGTGCATACAATTGCCAACACTAGGCAGTCGAGGATTACTCCGGGTGGTTCGATGGTCAGTCTCTTTAGACGGATGCATGCTGAGGGGGGCTTTGTGATGCCCAATCCGTGGGATCGAGGCTCCGCTCGAGTCCTTGAGGAGCTCGGTTTTCAGGCGTTGGCAACGACGAGCGCCGGATTCGGCCGGGCGATCGGCAAGAAGGACCAAGAGGTGACGCGCGATGAACTGGTTGCTCACGTAGCTGATCTCGCTTCGTTCATCGCAGTGCCCCTAAATGTTGACAGCGAACAGATGTTTCCGCACGACCCGGGTGGCGTCGAGCGGACGGTCCAACTGCTGGTGGATGCCGGAGCGGCCGGGATATCGGTAGAGGACTTTGACCCCCAGATCGGATCCATCGAGCCGATTGAAGTAGCGACCGAACGGGTTGCCCGGGTGTGTGCTGCTGCCGGGCCATCGGGCGTTGTGGTTACCGCCAGGGCGGAGAACTATCTCTACGGGCAGGAGGATCTCGAAGATACGCTTGAGAGACTTATCCGTTACCGCCTGGCGGGAGCCGACGTTCTGTATGCGCCGGGGTTGACCGTCCCTGCCGACATCGGTCGAGTCGTACGTGAGGCCGGAGCACCCGTCAACGTTCTGGCGATGACGGGTGGGCCGTCCATATCGGAGCTTTTCGATTTAGGGGTTCGACGGATTTCGGCAGGCAGTGCCCTCTACAACGAGGCTTACGGAACGCTCCGAACCGCAGCCGGGCGTTTGGACCCACGGGTGCGCATGGCCTAGTTCAGATCTTCTGGTCACCGGCGACACGATCGAACTCGGCGAACAGCGGATCATCGTCAAAGATGAACGAGGCGGTCAGGCTGTTGCGGGCGAGTTGGGCGGTTTCGGACTGGCGCAGGTCGAGACCCGCCGAAATCGCTACATAGTTGTCGCCGACATACCCCCCGAAGTAGGCCGGATCATCGGAGTTCACCGTGACCAGCACCCCGGAGTCCTGCAGTTGGGCCAGCGGGTGATGGTTGAGATCGTCGACGACCTTGAGCTTCAAGTTGGAGAGTGGGCACATCGTAAGTGGGATCTGATCGGCGACCAGCCGATCAACGAGCACCGGGTCTTCGATGGATCGAACGCCGTGATCGATTCGTTCCACCCCAAGAACGTCGAGAGCTTGCCAAACGTACTCAGGGGGGCCTTCTTCTCCGGCATGGGCGACCAGGTGCAACCCTTCCTGCCTCGCCAGGTCATAGGCGGCGCGGAACAGTTCGGGAGGCCGACCCGCTTCGGACGAGTCGAGGCCCACTCCCAGCAGGCGGTCGCGGTGGGGCAAGGCCATTTCGAGGGTCTCGAGTGCCTGCTTGCCGGATAGATGGCGGAGGAAACACAGGATCAGTCCGGTCGACATTCCCAGCTCGTGGCTGCGGTCGAGGGCACCGCCGATGCCGTTGATGACGGTTTCGATCGATACGCCCCGCTCTGTATGGGTTTGTGGGTCAAAGAAGATTTCTGCACGGCGTACGCCATCGGCGGCCGCCCGATTCAGATAGGCCCAGGTCAGGTCGAAAAAGTCTTCTTCGGTTCGCAGCACAGAGGCGCCTTCGTAATAGATATCGAGGAACGACTGCAGGTCCGAGAAGTCGTAGGCTGCCCGCAGCTCGGCAACTGATCCGTACGATGACGCGAGCCCGTTTCTCCTAGCAAGATCGAACAGCATCTCTGGCTCAAGCGTGCCCTCGATGTGCAGGTGCAGTTCTGCCTTGGGGAGACTCCGGATAAATGTGTCCATGACCCACCTGTTCGACTTAGGACGGCAAAGCCTATTGGATTTGTAGACTTGCCGGGTGTCTCTTGATCCGGCAGTACCGACGGACGGTTCGCGAATCCATCCTGCCTCGTCGTGGTCGGCTGTCGCAGTGCCATCCGAACACGGAGGATGGGCGTTCACCCTCGAGCCGGTCCTCCTTGGTCTGCTCGTAGCCTATTCGTGGCGCGGGGTCTTGCTTGGTCTCATTGCGCTGCTCGGGTTCTTGCTGAGAACTCCGCTGAAAACCGTCATGGTCGATCGGCGGCGTCACCGCATTCTTCCTCGCACGATCATCGCACGGAACGTGGCGACCATCGAAGCGGTGACGTTGATCGGCCTGCTCGGGGTGGTGTTCGTCGGGCCGACTCACCGGTTCGTCGTTCCGCTGCTGATGGCCGTCCCGCTGGTGGCGATCGAGTTCTGGTACGACATCAGATCGCGTAGTCGGCGGTTGGTGCCGGAACTGGCGGGGACGGTGGGTATCGGGTCGGTGGCCACAGCCGTGGCCTTGATCGGCGGTGCCTCAGCGTCAGTAGCGGCCGGGCTGTGGTTGGTGATCGCGGCGAGATCTGTCGCGGCCGTAATTTTCGTTCGCGTTCAACTGCGTCGGGCCAAGCAGCAGCCATACAAGCGAGCTGGTGCTCATACAGGACAGGCCCTGGCGGTACTTGCCGTGACGGTCGGGGCCGTTGTCGGTCTGGTCCCGTGGGCGGCGTGGGGGTCGATCGTCGTTTTGGCGATCGTGCATTCCTGGCTCGTTCGGCGGCCACCGTCAGCAATCCCCGTTATTGGCGCCCAGCAAGTGGTGCTCGGCTTGTTCGTCGTGCTTACTGCCGGGTTGGCGTTCATCGCCCCGTAGGCGTGATCGGTTTGGCTAGATAGCCCCGGTTTGCGTGTACGTATCGGGGCGTCGGTCCCGGAAAAACTGCCAGTAATTGCGGGTTTCCTCGATCATCGACATGTCAAGGTCCCGCACGACCACTTCGTCCTTTTCGTCCGAGGCGACCTCGCCGATGAGACGGGCTCGTGGGTCAACGAAGTAGGAAGACCCGTAATAGTCGGTGTCTTCGGCGGGTTCGGGCCCCACCCGGTTTATGGCGCCCACGAAGTATTCGTTGGCTACTGCTGCGGCAGGTTGTTCAAGTTGCCAGAGGTACTTCGAATGGCCCCGGGTTGTCGCTGACGGGTTGAAGACGATCTTGGCGCCATTGAGGCCGAGCTCTCGCCAGCCTTCGGGGAAGTGGCGGTCGTAACAGATGTACACGCCCACCTTCCCGACGGCAGTATCGAATACGGGATAGCCGAGGTTTCCGGGACGAAAGTAAAACTTCTCCCAGAAACCCTGCACCTGGGGAATGTGGTTCTTGCGGTACTTGCCAAGGAAGGTTCCGTCGGCGTCGATGACGGCCGCGGTGTTGTAGTACGTCCCGTCGTCAACCTTTTCGAACATGGGAACGACCATCACCATGCCGGTTTCTTTGGCGAGGTCGACCATCCGATTCGTGGTCGGTCCTGGCATTTCTTCCGCATAGCTGAAATAGCTGCGGTCCTGCACGGTGCAGAAGTATGGAGCCGAAAAGATCTCCTGAAAACAAAGCACCTGAGCGCCTTGTTCAGCGGCATCCCGGGCGTATCCGATGTTCTTTTCGATCATCGACTCCGTGTCGCCGGTCCACTCCGCCTGCACAAGGGCAGCTCTCACATTCATGGTCATCGTTGCTCCTCGGTTAGGCGACGACATTGTACTCCCGATGCGACCGGGGCAGGAATATGACCAACGCCACTAGCGCCAGTCGGCGGCCGATTGCACAGTGGAACGACTACGACCCGGGAGCGTGTCATGCGTGAGTTTGCAGGGCGAGACATTTTGTCTCTGGAGGACTTCAGCCGGGCGGACTTCGAGTCCGTATTCGAAGCGGGTGATCAATTCGATCCCGTTGCGAAAGGCCGGCGCAGTATCGACTTGTTGGCGGGCAAGATCCTCGTCAGTGCTTTCTTTCAGGCTTCGACGCGAACCCGGCTCGCTCATGAGTCAGCAATGCTGCGCCTCGGAGGTCAAGTGACCGGGTTCGCCGATTCCAAGATGACTCGAGCCGGTGACTTCTACCAGGAGTCCCTTAAAGACACCGCTCACATGTTGGAGTATTACGGCGACGTCATCGTGATGCGGCATCCCCAGATCGGAGCTCCTCACGAGATGGCTCGATGGGCCTCGATTCCGGTGATCAACGGTGGTGATGGATGGGGGGAACATCCGACGCAGGTACTCACGGACCTGTTCACGGTCCGGAAGGAACTCGGGACGGTCGACGGGCTGACGTTCGTCGCCGTTGGGGACTGGCGGATGCGAACCATGCACTCGCTTGCGTATGCCTTGACCCAGTTCGACGCAGAACTCGTCTACGTCTGCCCGCCCGACGAAGAGCCCGATGAGGGATTGATCAAATCGGTTCGTGATCGCGGCCTCCGAATTCGCCGGGCCGAGCATGTAGCTGAAGTGGTCAACGAAGCCGACGTGATCTTTATAGAACCGGTCGTACAGGCCGACTACGGCAAGGGCCGTGACGAGCGCGGTGACACGCTGGCAACGACCGACCCCCGTTATCAGGTCACCGCCGAATTGCTGGCCACGAAAGCGAAACGATCGTCGATCGTGCTGCACTCCTTGCCGAGGATGGATGAGTTGTCGACGAATGTCGATGACACGCACTATGCCCGCTATTGGCAAGAGGCCTACAACGGGCTGGTGATCCGGATGGCTCTGTTGGCGCTAGTCCTGGGCGCAACGCCATGATCACCGATCTTCGTGGGCGCGATTTGATCACCACTCAGGATTGGTCGGTCGAAGAGCTCGAGACCCTGTTGGCGGTTGCCAAACACCTAAAACTTCAGCGGGCGATGGGTGAACCGCATCCGCTCCTTCGTGACAAGGTCCTGACCATGCTGTTCTTTTTCTCGTCGACACGTACGCGGGCGAGTTTTGAAGCTGGCATGGCTCAACTGGGTGGCCACGCGATGTTCATGGAGTCTCAGACCACCCAGATTGCTCACGGTGATACCGCCAAAGAGATTGGTGACATTCTTGGTCGGTATACCGCCGGTTTGGCGATCCGCAACGTCGACTGGGGCGTCGGAAACAAGTACATCACCGAAGTGGCCAAAGCGGCCCGCGTGCCGGTCTTGAACATGCAGTGTGACCGCTATCACCCCTTCCAGGCCTTGGCCGACCTGTTAACGATCATGGAAAAGAAGGGAGACCCGCGGCAGCTGACGCTCGATATCAGCTACGCGCACGCGTCGAGCTATCAGAAGCCCATTTCGGTAGCCCAGAGCCTTCTGCTTCTTGCTACCCGGTTCGGCATGAACGTCCGTTTGGCCCGGCCCCCCGAGTTTGCTCTCGAGGAAGAAGTTATGCGCCAGGCCGGCGAGAACACCCGCGTTGCGGGAGGCACCTTGGATGTGGTTGAAACCTTTGCGGAGGGCCTGGGGGGCGCCGACGTCGTGTACGCCAAGTCGTGGGGAGCCCTAACCACATCTAGTGCGGATGAATCGGCGGACATCGGCCGTCGGTACACAGATTGGATGGTGGACGCCGCGCAGTTGGCGAAGGCGGATCCGGCCGCCATCTACATGCATCCGCTCCCGGCCGATCGGAACCTCGAAGTGAGCGATGAGGTGATCGACGGGCCACAAAGCGTTGTGTATGACCAGGCCGAGAACCGCCTCCACGTCCAGAAGGCCGCTATGGCCTTGACGATGTGAGGGAGAGATGCCAACCGCAGTAGTGGCTATTGGTGGGAACAGCCTCATCACCGACCCCGAGCACCAGTCCGTGCAAGACCAGTATCTGGCGGCCGCAGAGACCGATCATCACATCGCCAACATGGTGGCTTCCGGTTGGAACGTGGTGGTCACCCATGGCAACGGTCCCCAGATTGGATTTATCCTGCGGCGGTCCGAATTAGCCCGTCATGAGTTGCATGAGGTGCCCCTTGAGGTGTGCGGGGCCGACACGCAAGGGGCGATCGGGTATCTCCTTCAGCAAAACCTTCTCAATGACTTCAAACGGATGGGCCTTCCTGAGCGGGTCGTGACGTTGGTGACCCAGGTGCAGGTCAGTCCTGACGATCCGGCGTTTCAACATCCCGCCAAACCGATTGGTGCCTTTATGACCGAAACCGAGGCGCTTGAGCGGGGGCGGGTCGACGGTTGGGACGTGATGGAAGACTCCGGTCGGGGGTGGCGGCGCGTAGTGGCATCGCCGCATCCGCTTCGGATTGTGGAGTTAGACGCTGTCGATCGACTGCTCAAGGCCGGGTACGTTGTGATCGCCGCCGGCGGTGGTGGCATTCCGGTGGTGGCGGACGATGAGGGGTTTCTGGTCGGGGTCCCGGCGGTGATTGACAAGGATCACGTGTCGGCGTTGCTCGCTACCGAACTCCGCGCCGATCTGCTGCTTATATCAACGTCGGTCGAGCAGGTGGCCTTGAACTTCGGACAACCTGATCAACGGTGGGTTGATCACTTGTCGGGCGACGAAGCCCGCCGGTATCTGGTGGACGGAACTCACTTTCGGCCAGGCAGTATGGAACCGAAGATTCGGGCGATCCTGGCGTTCCTCGATGCGGGCGGTAGCGAAGCCATTGTGACGTCGCCGTCGACTATCGAAGAGGCCATTGCCGGTCGGGCGGGCACCCGGTTCACGCCCTGACAGGGTCCCGAGGCCTACCCGGTTCGACCAAACTTTACGTTTTGTATAAGTTCGCTGGCCCCGGTCCGGTATAATCTCCGGCATGCCTCGTCTACTGACCATTGCCGCAGCCCAGATGGGCCCCGTCCAGCGAGACACCCCACGGGATGAAGTCGTTGAACGCCTGATTGTGATGCTCCAAGAAGCTTCGGAGCTTGGCGCCGAAATCGTGGCGTTTCCCGAACTCGCCTTGACCACCTTCTTTCCGAGGTGGCATATGCCCTTCGACGAGGCCGATCGTTTCTACGAACACGAGATGCCCAACCGGCATACAAAGCCGTTGTGGGATGAAGCGCGACGGCTCGGGATCGGCTTTGCGCTCGGCTATGCCCGGCTCGGCGACGATGGCCGACGACACAACGTCTATCACCTGGTCGATCGAGAAGGTGAGACGGTGAACGTGTTCGAAAAGGTCCACATCCCCGGGCATGCAGAACACGAACCCTGGCGCCAGTTTCAGCATGCTGAGCGCCATTATTTTGAGCCAGGAGAGGACTTTCCCGTGTCGGATGCATTCGGGGGAGTCGTTGGCATGGCTCTTTGCAACGACCGGCGATGGTCAGAGACGTATCGCGTCATGGGCCTGCAGGGCGTCGAACTTATTCTCATCGGCTACAACACTCCGTTGGCCTATGCGCCCGATCCGACCCAGAATCCGCTTCAGTCCTTTCACAATCATCTGGTCATGCAGGCTGGCGCCTATCAGAACGGTACGTATGTCGTCGGGGTTGCGAAAGGCGGGTTCGAGGAGGGGGTTGAATCTCTGGCTCAGTCAGTGATCATTGCCCCTTCGGGCCAGATCATCGCCCAGGCCATTACCACGGGGGATGAGGTCATCGTGGCCAGGGTCGACCTCGACCACACCCGGTTTTACAAGACCACACTGTTCGATTTTGAGCGATATCGGGTCCCGGCTGCCTACCGTCGGATTACTGAACAGCGCGGAGTGTCTCGCACAGGAGAGAGTTCATGACGGCAACCCCGGTGTATGTTCGAACCACCGACACGACCACCCTTGTCGTCAATGGCCAGACGACCGAGGTCGGGATGTACCACCCGCACCTATTGGCGGCGCTGCGCGAAGAAGTGGGCGTGACATCTGCCAAAGATGGCTGTGCTCCGCAGGGTCAGTGTGGTTGTTGCACCATTCTGCTCGATGGCAAGGCCATCCAAGCCTGTCTCGTGTCGATGGAGAAAGCGGCTGGCAAGGAGGTCCTTACCCTCGAGGGGTTTGACGAAGCTGAACGAGATCGACTGGCTCGCGCGTTTGCCGCCAAGGGTGCTCTTCAGTGTGGCTTTTGTACACCAGGGATTCTGGTTCGAGCCAAGGCGCTCATCGATCAGAAGGGCAAAGACCTGGATCGGAGCACCATTGAGGGTCGGCTCGGTGCCCATCTTTGTCGGTGCACCGGGTATGTCGGGATCGTTGATGCCATCGAACTGCTTGCTTCCGGTGAGGAAATCCCCGAGGTTCATGTCGAGGGAGGCATTGGAACCTCGAGCGTCAAGTACGAAGCCGAGGCTCTGGCCCTGGGAGATCGTGGCTACGTAGATGACTTGCGGGTGCCCGGGATGGTCCACGGCGCTCTCCGTTTGACCGATCACGCACGCGCTGACATTCTCGGGATCGACACTGCGCCCGCTTTGGCGGTGCCCGGCGTAATTGCCGTGTATACGGCCGCCGACGTGCCAGGCGATCTGCGGGTCGGGATCATCTACAAAGACTGGCCGGTCTTCATTCCGGTAGGAGGTCGCACGTCCTATCTCGGTGATGTCCTGGCGATCGTCGTGGCAGAGGATCAGCAGACCGCCCGGGAAGCTACCGAGCTCATTGAGGTCTCGTACGACGTCCTGACGCCCATCACAGATCCGTTGACCGCACTTGAGTCCGATGACGCCGTGTGGGAGTTGGATGGCAATCAGCTGTCGATCTCCGAGTACGCACGAGGCGACGCTGAGCAAGCGCTGGCCGGAGCGGCCTATACGGTCGACGAAGTTTTCGTGACCCAACGGATCGAGCATGCATTCCTCGAACCCGAATCGACCTTGGCCGTGCCTACGGAGGCCGGGCTGCATGTCTACTCGGGTGGGCAGGGCGTCTGGGACGACCGTGATCAGATAGCGGCGGTTCTCGGCGTTGAACAGGCCACGATCACCGTGCAGCTGGTTTCGAACGGGGGAGCGTTCGGCGGCAAAGAAGACATGTCCAATCAGGCGCAGACGGCGCTGGCCGCTCATCTGTCAGGGCGCCCGGTTAAATGCACGATTACCCGCGAGCAGAGTTTCTTTATGCATGCGAAACGTCATCCAATCCGGATCGAAACCCGGGCCGGATGCGACGCCGATGGCAAGCTGGTCGGGTTGAAGGTTCGCATGATCGGCGACTCCGGTCCGTATGCATCCGTCGGGATGAAGGTGCTTGAGCGGGCCGCCGGCCATGCCAGTGGTCCCTACGTGGTTCCCAACATCGATGTGAAGGCGACGGCGGTTCGGACCAACAACTCCGTCTGTGGAGCATTCCGGGGATTCGGCGCCAACCAGGCACAATTCGCCATGGAAGGCGTCATGGATCGGCTCGCTGAACAGGTGGGGATCACCGGTTGGGAGATGCGCAGTCGCAACGCCATTGAACCGGGGGTCGTGTGGGGCCCCGGTCAAATCATGGATGACGGTTCGGCGGGAGTCCGCATGTGTCTCGATGCCATCAAGGCTCCCTACGACGCGGCCCGCCAAGCCGGCAAGGCGGTTGGTCTCGGACTGGCTCTCAAAAACTCTGGTTTGGGTAACGGGTTCCTGGAAATCGCCCGGGCGGTCGTACGCTTCGAAGAAGACGGCGTAGTCGAGGTTCGTCATTGCTGGACCGAGATGGGCCAGGGGGTTCACACGGTCGCGCTCCAGGTGGCATCCGAAGAGTTGGGGATCGATGCCGGTCGGATCCGGGTCGTTGTTGATACGTCCCGTGAGCTCGGAGCCGGCCAGACCACCGGCTCGCGCGGCACCCTGATGGGAGCCGGGTCGGTTCAAGCTGCCTGTCAGGCCGCGGTGGCCGATGGCTGCAAGGTCGGGGTCGACTACGAAGGTGAATATCGGGTCGACTGGACGAACAAACTGTCCGATGGCCTCGAAAACCCGATACTGCATTCTGCGTTTGGCTACGCCGCCCAGATCGTGATTGCTGACAAGGAAACGGGCAAGATCGAAAAGGTGGTGGCCGCCCACGATGTAGGTCGGGCGGTAAACCCGCTGCTCTGCAAGGGGCAGGTCGAGGGATCGGTCCACATGGGGCTCGGGTATGCCCTCACGGAGGACTTCCCAACGGACGAAAACGGCCGCCCGACCAACATGACGCTGCGAAGTCTTGGCATCTTGCGGCCGAAGGATGTGCCCGAGATCGAGGTCATTCTTGTCGAGGCACCGCAGCCACGTTCGCCGTATGGGATCAAAGGCGTGGGAGAAATCGGTCTCGTGCCTACCGCTGGTGCGGTGGCTCAAGCACTGTTCGAGGTTGATGGCACCAGGCGAACTCAGTTGCCATTCAATACCCACTCGCCTCTGGACGTCGGATGATCCGTCGGGTAGAGGGCCGATAGGTGGATACAACGCCTGGCCTGGTCTGTGCCCATCACCACCTCTATTCGTCACTAGCGAGAGGGATGCCGGCTCCTCCCAAGACGGCGACCACTTTTCAGGAGATCCTCGAGCAGGTGTGGTGGCGCCTGGACACCGCTCTTGACCTTGACATGATCGAGTGGTCCGCCAAACTCGCGGCGCTGGAAGCACTCGAATCGGGCACCACCGCCATCATCGATCATCACGAGTCGCCAAACGCCATCGAGGGCAGCCTTTCGGTCATTGCCAAGGCGTGTGCCGAAGTGGGGGTGCGGGTCAAAACCGCCTATGGGATTACGGATCGCCATGGACCAGATGGGGCGAAACGTGGCTTGGAGGAGAACCGTCGATTCATTTCCGAAGGCGGTAACGGCCTGGTTGGGATTCACGCGGCTTTTACTTGTTCACGCGAGACCCTCGAAGCGGCGGCCGGCCTGGCCGACGAGTTGGGCGTCGGCGTTCACATCCATGTCTGTGAAGGGCCCGAAGACCATGAGGCACCGGCCAAGCTGGTCGGCCTCACGAGAGATGACTGGCTCCTAGCTCATTGCGTTCATCTTCCTGACTCGCACGAATTGCGTGGAACGATCCTGCACAATCCCATGTCGAACCTAAACAACGCGGTTGGGTACGCCAATCCGATCCGGTTCGAGAACCCGGTTGCACTGGGGACCGACGGAATTGGCGCCAACGTGATCGAGTCTTTCCGACTGGCCTACGTTCTGCACCGTTCGGTGGACGTGACGGCTTCTCCTGATGCGGCCTGGAACTGGTTGGAAACCGGATGGAGCTTGTTTCCCCAGGCAAAAGAAGACCTGGTTACCTGGTCGTACCAGCCCATGGACCCGTGGCACCTCGCCTTCACCTCAGGGGTACGACCACTTAGGGTCGAGGTCGATGGCCAGGTAGTTCTGGAAGCAGGCATCCCCACCATGGTTGATCCAGACGAGATACGCGCCAAGGCATCCGAACAGGCTGCCCGACTCCACGCCCGGCTTTAGGAGAGGAACTCATGGCCCACGACGTCCCGCCACTTACCCCGTTTCCGCTGGATGTGTTGCTGCGGCGGATCGCCTTGGAGTTTGAGACTCGCAACCGGATCTACGACCTGCCAACGGCCCGGTATTGGAAACCAGATCCCGATGTCGATCTGTCGTTCGAGTTTCTGGGACGGCCCGCAGCAACGCCGGTGGGTCCGGCCGCCGGACCCCACAGTCAGCTAGCTCAGAATATTGTCCTGTCGTGGTTGGCCGGAGCTCGCTTGTTCGAGCTGAAGACGGTTCAGATCATCGATGACCTGGAGATCGCCCGACCGTGCATCGACATGGAGACGGTGGGATTCAACACCGAGTGGAGTCAAGAGCTGAAGATCGGCGAATCACTCGAGGAGTACGTCAAAGCCTGGATGATCATCGAAATTCTCAAACGATGGGAACCGCTTCGGCCCTACCTGGGTCGCGACACCGGACCGTTTGTCTTTGACATGTCGGTTGGTTACGACCTGGCGGGGATTTCAAGTCCCAAGGTCGAAGGATTCATCACCGCCATGTTGGACGCATCGGATGAGATTGAGCGGCTGCGGCCCTTGATCCCCGACGCGTTTGGTGCCATGCGCGACCTTGATTTCGGGACGCGTGTTGCCGACACGGTTACGCTCTCGACGTTTCATGGCTGCCCACCCGACGAGATCGAGTCCATCACAAAGTACTTGATGGACCATCACGGCCTCGACGTCATCGTCAAGCTCAATCCGACCTTGTTGGGGTTCGGGCGGGTCTGCGAGATCGTCCAACAGCAGTTGGGTTATGAACACATCCGGTTGAACCGGCAATCGTTCACCGACGACCTCCAATTCGATCGGGGCGTCGCGCTGATTGAGGAGCTCCGCTCGTACGCAAAGGCTCGAGGCAGGCGTTTTGGCGTCAAACTTACAAACACGCTCGTCGTCGAAAACCACAAGGGCTTCCTTGGCGACGACCCGATGTATCTCTCCGGTGCGCCACTGCACGTGCTGGCAACCACCTTGCTTGATGAACTCATTTCGGCACTTCCCAACACCTTCATGGTCGAAGGGCACGATGGTGACGTCCAGGTGAGCTTTTCTGCCGGAATCACAAAGGAGAACCTCTCAGAGGCCATTGGGATGGGAGTTCGTCCCACCACCGTATGCTCAGATCTCCTCAAACCGGGGGGCTACGGGCGAATTGCCCCGATGTTGTCACGGTTGGCCGATGACATGCGCGCCGTTGGTGCCTACTCCCTCCAGAGTTGGCGAACTCACGAGTGGAACGTGGCCAAGGCAGCCGGATTTCGCGGAGCCGCCCATGCGCATATGGTGGCCATGCTGAGCGGTGATCTCAATTCGATCTACCACCTGACCGGCAACGAGAAACTTCCCCGCCATGTCGATCACAACCTCGAAATGTGGGGGTGCGTCGCCTGCAATTTCTGTGTGACTGTTTGTCCCAATGACGCCTTCTTCCGGCTCCCGACTCCGAAATCGATGGATGTGCCGGGAAGACAGCAGTACTTCGTGCTCGCCGAAGCGTGCAACGAGTGCGGCAACTGCATGGTCTTTTGTCCCGAGGTTGGGGATCCTGCTCAGATCAAACCGAAGATCTATCTCGATCCGTCTCGATTCGCCGCCACGGTCGACCAGGGTTTCCTGGTAGCTCCATCGGGTAGCGGCTTCACCATTACGGCGTCCGAGGGCCATGAATCCGACGTGACGCGACTCGCCGAGATCTTTCATGCTGACGAAGGGTGGCCGATTCCGCTCAAATGAATCGGCCCCAGACTCGCTGCGTGGCCCGTCGGTGTGGCAGTCTGGCTGACGCGCGTCACGCAGATGCGAAAAATTGGAAGTTGATGCATTCCGAACTGGAGGAAATATCGTGAGAACTGGACGGCTAAGCGCCTTACTACTGGCGCTGTTACTGGCACTAGCGGCCTGCGGGGGCGACACCGCCACCACAACAGTGGCGGGCACGGACGACACACAAGCTCCGACCGATACCGTCGCAACAGATGACATCACCAAGGTGGCTTTTGTCTATGTGGCACCAATCGGAGATCTAGGTTGGACGTATTCGCATGAGCAGGGTCGGCTGGCGGTCGAAGCGCTCGACGGTGTCGAAACCACCTTTATCGAGAACGTCGAGGAAGGCCCGGATGCCGAGCGGGTAATCCGCGAGTTTGCCCAGGCCGGCAATGACATCATCATCACCACATCGTTCGGCTACATGGACCCGACGCTGGCGGTTGCCGGTGAGTTCCCCGACATTCAGTTCGTGCACATCTCTGGTTTCAAAAATGCGCCGAACATGTCGAACGTCTTTGGCCGGATGTATCAGCCTCGCTACCTGACCGGCATGATCGCCGGAGCTCAGACGGAGTCGAACATTATCGGCTACGTGGCCGCCTTCCCGATTCCTGAGGTGATTCGCGGTATCAACGCTTTCACCCTCGGCGTTCAGGCTGTGAATCCGGATGCCGAAGTGCGCGTTGTTTGGACCAATACCTGGTTCGGCCCGCCCGAGGAGAAGGAAGCCGCCGAAGCGCTGCTCGATGCCGGGGCCGATGTTATCGCCCAGCATCAGGACACCACCGAACCCCAGAAAGCCGCCGCCGACCGCGGTGGATACTCGATTGGTTACAACACGGACAGTCGATCCTTCGTCGGGGATTCCCTGTTGAGCGCTCCCATTTGGAACTGGGCCAACAAGTACGTTCCGATCGTTGAGGAAGTACGGGCCGGCACTTATGACGGAGACGAGTCATTCTGGGGTGGTCTCGAAACCGGCCTTGTTGACCTGGCGTCGTACGGTCCTTCGGTTACGCAGGACACGATCGACCTTGTCGAGGCGAAGAAGGCCGAGATGATCGCGGGCGAGTTCGATCCCTTCTGTGGTCCGATCGTCGACCAGGCCGGGACTGAGCAGGTTGCCGCAGGTGCCTGCATGGAGGACGGTGACATGCTCGGGATGTTCTTCTTCGTCCAAGGTGTAATTGGCGAAATACCCGAGGAATAAGGACCAGCCATGACACCGGAACCGGAGGGAGGCGAGGTCGCCGTCGCGATACGCGGCCTCACTAAGCGGTTTCCGGGAGTTCTGGCAAATGAAAACGTGGATCTCACCGTGCGACGCGGTGAGATCCATGCGTTGTTGGGAGAAAACGGGGCTGGAAAATCCACCCTGATGAGTTGCCTCGTCGGTCTCTATCGTCCCACCGAGGGCCACATCGAGCTTGCCACCGGTGGGGAACCGCTTCACCAGGTTGATATCCACTCGCCCCGCGATGCGATTCGCCTCGGTATCGGCATGGTCTATCAACACTTCAAACTCGTCGCGAACCAGACCGTTGCCGAAAACGTCATTCTCGGTGTCGAGGGGGTGGGCTTCGTCCCGAATATGAAGAAGGTCGAAGCCGAGGTAGCCGAACTCGGTGAACGATTCGGACTCAAGGTTGACCCGACTGCCGAAATCTGGCAGTTGTCGGTTGGATTATTGCAGCGGGTCGAAATCCTCAAACTGTTGTATCGCGGAGCCGAGATTCTCATTCTCGATGAACCAACCGCGGTCCTCACTCCTCAAGAGAGCGCCGAACTTGGCGTCACCTTGCGTCACCTCGCCAACGATGGTCGGGCGGTGATCTTCATCTCCCACAAGTTGGACGAGGTGCTGGCGTTTTCCGATCGAGTCACGGTGCTTAGGGCGGGCCGCAACGTGGCAACCATCGACACCAAAGATGCCGACAAAGCTGGTCTGGCCAAACTTATGGTCGGCCGCGAGGTCCTGTTCGACTCCGACCGCGAAGACCATGACCCCGGAGCGGTTGTTCTGAGCTGCGACAACGTCTCGGCCAACGACAGCCGCGGATTGCCAGCAGTGGCCGCGGTCTCGTTCGAGGTACGATCGGGTGAAATTCTCGGGGTGGCAGGCGTAGCCGGGAATGGACAGTTCGAATTAGCCGAATGTATTACCGGGTTGCGGTCCCTGACCGCCGGACGGATCAGCCTCCACGGTGACGATGTGACCGGGATATCACCCCGAGGGTTCATACGACGGGGAGTGTCGCATGTCCCGGCCGATCGGCTTGGCATGGGTTTGGCGGGCGGCCTGCCCCTTACCGACAACTTCATCATGAAGCGGTATAAGTCGGCTCCGATCTCAAAAGGTCGGTTTCTTCGTAAGCGGGCCATTACGACCTTGTCCGACGAGTACATCAAAAAGTTCGCCGTTTCCACGCCTTCATCGGCGACGCCAGCCAGAAATCTGTCGGGCGGCAATCAACAGAAGGCGATCCTGGCTCGCGAGATCGACGCAGGAGCCAAGAGTGGCCTCACCCCGCTTATCGTGGCCGCCTACCCGACTCGGGGGCTTGACGTCGGTGCGATCGAAGCCGTCCGTGAGGCCCTGCTGGCCGAGAGACTGCGCGGGGCGGCAATCATTCTGATTTCGGAGGACCTCGACGAGCTTCTGGTCCTCTCCGATCGGGTCATGGTGCTTCACAGCGGCGAGAATATGGGCGTTGTCGATGCCGTCCAGGCAACGAAGGAACGGGTTGGTCTCATGATGGCCGGCGAGTCGGTTACCCAATGATTCGGTTTCGCCTCGAACGCCGTCTCGACCCACCCCGATACCTCAACTGGGTGGTGCCAGTCGTCTCGGTGTTGTTGGCGCTGGTTGCGAGCGGACTCCTTCTTCTCGCATTCGGGGCTAATCCGATCGACACGTATGTAGCCATGTGGAATGGGGCGTTCGGGGATATCTTCGGCGGCGAGTTCTACAGTGTCTCAGAGACGTTGGTTCGGGCCACGCCACTCATCTTGACCGGTCTGGCGGTAGCGGTGGCGTTCAAGATGAAGTTTTGGAACATCGGCGCCGAGGGCCAGTTGGTCATGGGTGGCATTGCCGCATCGGGGGTGGCGCTCTTTCTGCCGGATGCCGCACCCGGCATTCCTCAGAACTTGGTGGTCTATGGCCTGCTCATGGGAGGTGCGGCCATTCTCGCCGGGGCGTTGTGGGCATTGATTCCGGCACTCCTCAAGGCCTATCTCAATGTCAGCGAGATCATTGTGACGCTCATGCTGAACTACATCGCGATCCTGTGGTACTCCCAGCTGTTCACGACGTCATGGAAAGATCCGGCGGGTTTCGGTTTTCCCGGCTCGGCACTGTTCCCCGAATACACCTGGTTGCCGAGGTTCTTCAATACGAGAGTGAACCTGGCGATCTTCATCGGGCTTCTGGCCGCCGTTTTTGTTTGGGTGCTGCTTTCCAAAACCCGGGCAGGGTACGAGATTCGACTTCTTGGCGATAACCCGGAGGCTGCTCGGTTTGCCGGTGTATCGATGTTTCGCAACATCATTCTGGTCATGCTCGTGTCAGGCGGTCTGGCGGGACTGGCCGGCATGGGTGAAGTTGCCGGCATCTCGCACAAGCTTCAGCAAGGTCTCTCGGCCAATAACGGCTTTACGGCGATCATCGTCGCCTGGGTGGCCAAGCTGCAACCTTGGGCGATCGTCCTGGTGTCGATCCTGCTCGCCGCCGTGTTCGTTGGCGGAGATCAAATCCAGATGACGATGGGTCTGCCCGCTTCTGTCGCCCAAGTTGTGCAAGGCGTCATGCTGTTCTTTGTGCTCGGCGGAGACATCTTCAGTCGCTATCGGATCCGGGTCGTCCGCCAACATGCTGAGGTCACAGCATGAGCGCGGACCTGATCGCCTCCATCCTCGGAATTGCCATATTTGCCGGTACGTCGTTGACCTATGCGACGATTGGCGAAGCGATCACCGAACGCTCCGGAATTCTCAATCTGGGCGTTGAGGGAATGATGATCATGGGAGCGGTGACCGGGTTCGCAGCCGCCTTTCATTCTGGGTCGTTGACGATCGGCGTCCTGGTGGCGATGGCGGTTGGTGCACTGATGGCACTGCTGCACGCTTTTGTGACGATTACCTTGCGAGCCGATCAGATCGTTTCCGGTTTGGCGCTCACGCTGGCGGGGACCGGCCTGGCCAGCTTTATCGGCGAGCGCCTTGGCCCGAATAACGGTCCGCTGGTTGGTCTGCAAGGCCCGCGTTTTCGGGAAGTTGCGATACCCGGACTTAGCTCACTGCCCGTCGTCGGCGAGGCGCTCTTTACGAAAGACCTCGTCGTGTATTCGATGTATCTGTTTATTCCGCTCGTTTCGTTCTATATCTATCGCACTTCGCCCGGCCAACAACTCCGTGCCATGGGAGAAAGCCCGGCCACGGTCGAAGCGATGGGAATTCCCGTCTTGCGGTACCGCTACATCTACACCATGGTCGGCGGGGCATTGGCCGGCCTTGGGGGAGCGCACCTATCGCTCGCCTATACGCCCGGTTGGTCGGAGAACCTCACCGGAGGTCGTGGATGGATCGCCGTCGCCCTTGTAATCTTCGCGAGTTGGCGTCCGGCGAGAGCCTTGATTGGTGCGCTGCTATTTGGGGGAGTGAATGCGATTCAATTCCGATTACAGGCTTCGGGTACGACCATTTCGCCGAACCTGCTCAACATGGCGCCGTACATCATGACCATTGTGGTGCTGGTGCTTGTGTCATCCGCATCATCGTTGCGTAGCCGCCTCGGAGCCCCGGCCGCGCTCGGGATACCGTACGCCAGGGAGGAACGGACGTGAGCTCGTGGGGAAGGGTCGTTATGGATGTTCCGGACTGGATCGACGACATGGCGTCGCCGGGCGTCTCGTTTGAACCAAAGGATCGGATGCCGTTCGTCATCGAACTGGCCCGGCGCAATGTCGTCGAGCAAACCGGTGGCCCGTTTGGCGCAGCCATCTTTGAATCCGTTACCGGGAATCTGGTCGCCCCGGGAGTGAACCGGGTAGTTCCGACCGCGATTTCGTTCGCCCATGCCGAAACGACTGCCATCGGCCTGGCCAACCAGCGACTCGGAGTCTTCGACCTCGGCGGTGATGGCCTCCCCGCCATGGAACTTGTGGCGTCGACCGAACCTTGTGCTCTCTGTATGGGAGCCACCGTGTGGTCCGGGGTCAGAAAGCTGGTCACGGGCGCTCGGGATGAGGATGCTCGCTCCATCGGTTTTGACGAGGGTCCCAAGGTCGCCGACTGGCAGGACGCCCTGAGATCCCGTGGGATTGCCGTTGAGGTCGACGTGATGCGTGAGGAAGCCGCCGCCGTACTGGACATGTACGCGGTCTCGGGCGCTCTTATCTACAACGGTCGCAGTGATGCATGAAGTCCAGCGGCGTGGACCGCTTCCGAACCGGGTGTTGCGTCCTAAGACTGTCGATGAAACGGTTACGTTGCTAGGCGAGTACGGCGACAAGGCACGCCTCATCGCCGGTGGAACTGATCTCATTCTCGAATTCGCCCACCGTCAACATGTCGGCGTCAAAGTACTCATTGATCTATCCGCAGTCGCCGGGTGCGGGCAGATTAAGATCGGCCAAACGCGCGTCACGATCGGGATGTTGGTGACCCACAATCAGATCGTGGCTTCACCGAAGCTGTGGGAAGTCGCTCGCCCGTTGGCCGAAGCCTGCTTTGAGATTGGCTCGCCCCAGTTGCGCAATCGAGCAACGGTAGTCGGCAACATCGCCACCGCCAGTCCCGCCAACGACACGATTTCTGCGTTGAGGGTGCTGGACGCAAAGCTGACGTTGCGATCGGTACGGGGAGAGCGAACCGTGACCCTCCAGGAGTTCCATACCGGGGTCCGACGTAGTCTTCGCATGCCCGACGAACTCATCACCTCCATAACGTTCCGCACTCTCGCCGAAAACGAACGGGGGGTGTTCGTCAAGGCCGGACTGCGAGCTGCGCAGGCGATTTCGGTTGTTCATGCTGCCATGGTGGTGGCCACTGACGGCGACCTGGTGTCGTCCGCCAAGATCGCCCTGGGTTCGGTAGCCACGACGATTGTCGAGACCCCGGTTGAGGGTTTGATCGGACAACCGCTCAGCGACGAGGCGATTGGCGCAGCTGCGGTGGCGGCAGTGTCGTCCGTTACCCCCATCGACGATGTACGAGCGACGGCAACCTACCGTTCGGAGGCGGTTCGGGTGATCGTCGAGCGAGGTTTGCAGTCTCTGCGGTCAGCGCCGGCCGAACACCGACCACCGATCTTGCTTGGCGCTAGCGGATCGGCCTACGGTCCGGGAGGCGGATCGGCCACGGTCAACGGACACGAGGTCGAAGTGGCCGGAGGCGCAGGACTTACCTTGCTTGACTGGCTGCGCGACGTCGCTGGGCCGCTGATCGGTACCTCGTTGACTGGTACGAAGGAAGGGTGCGCGGAAGGCGAGTGCGGAGCATGCACGGTTCAATTCAATGGCAGTGCGGTCATGTCCTGCCTGGTACCAGCAGTCTCGGCGGGAGGCGCGTCGGTGGTGACGGTCGAAGGGATCGCCAAGGGTGATCTCCACCCCGTACAACAAGCGTTCATCGACAAATTTGCCGTGCAGTGTGGGTACTGCATTCCGGGTTTTATCGTCGCCGGAGCATCGCTACTCGACGAAGTTTCCACCCCTGACGCCGATGCGGTCGTCGAAGGCTTGGCAGGCAATCTCTGTCGTTGTACCGGGTACTACAAGATCATCGACGCGGTTGTGGCGGCCGGACAATGATCGGCGAGTCACTCAAACGCCCCGATGCCGAAGGCAAAGTCACCGGAGCAGCCATCTACCCCGGGGACATACGGGCGACCGAGATGCTGTCTGCAGTTGTCGTCTTCTCCGATCAGCCCCATGCTCGGATGACGTCGATGGATACCTCCAAGGCCACAGCGCTGGACGGGGTCATAACCATCGTCACCGCAGCCGATGTGCCGCTCAACGAATACGGCTTGACTATGTTCGACCAGCCAGTGCTGGTCGGCATCGATGGAACCGGCCGCAGTGAGGTTCGTTCGGACGTGAGCAGGTGGGAAGCCGATCATATTGCCGTCGTCGTTGCCGAAACCGACGCCATTGCTCGCCAGGCCGCAGACCTCATCGAAGTCGAATGGGAACAGTTACCGCTCGCCAGCGACGTCGATGCCGCTTTGGCGCCGGACGCTCCGTTGATTCATCCCGAAAACGGAAAACCCACCAACGCCTATTACGAGTACGTCTTTCGTAAAGGCAACATGGAAGACGGATGGGCGCAGGCCGAAGTTGTAGTCGAAGGCACGTACGAGCTGCCCTACCAAGAACACGCCTACCTCCAGCCAGAGGCGGCCGTCGCCTATGTGGACGACGAAGGTCGGCTGACGGTCGAGATCGGTGGCCAGTGGACCCATGAGGACCAGGAGCAGATTGCTCACGCACTCGGTGTGCCTGCTGATCAGATTCGGATCATCTATCCGGCTATCGGCGGAGCGTTCGGCGGACGCGAGGACATGAGTTTGCAGATTGTTCTGGCTCTGGCGGTCCAAAAGTGCGCCGCACTTGGCGAGCGACGTTCGATTCGCACGCAATGGTCCCGAGAAGAATCGATTGTTGGTCACCACAAGCGGCACCGGGCCCAGGTCACTACTCGTTGGGGGGCGACCGCCGACGGCAAGATCGTCGCAGTCGAGGCCGATGCCTACCTCGATGCCGGCTCGTACAACTACACCTCGAACAAGGTGCTCGGCAACCTACATATGACCCTGGCCGGCCCGTATTTGCTCCCGAACATCCGGGTTGACAGCCATGCCGTCTACACGACGTCGATACCCGGCGGAGCCTTCCGCGGGTTTGGAGGGCCTCAAGGTACGTTCGTTTCCGAATCTCAGATGAACAAACTGGCCGAAGCCCTTGGCATGGATCCTGTCGAGTTGCGGCGGCGCAATCTCATCGGTGAAGGCGACCTCGGCGCCACCCATACGCCACTTCCCCGGGGCGTATCGATCCGAGAAGTCGTAGACGATTGTGCGGCTTCGGCCAGCTGGGCGGACGAGCCAGCCAGCTACGAGCCCGTGAAAGCATTTCGATCCTTGGCTGGGTCCGACCGGGCCACGAAACATGGCCGCGGGTTCGCGTGCGCTTTCAAGAACGTCGGCTTTAGTTTCGGGTTCCCGGAGCGATGCGAGGCACGTATCGAGCTGCACGGAGATGGCGAATCTCCCACTTCGGCCACCCTCTTTCATTCGGCCGCCGAGGTGGGTCAGGGAACCCACACCGCCCTCATCCAGATGACGGCCGAAGCCCTCGGGATGGATGTATCAGCGGTGGAGGCAGTGTTCTCAGATACGGCCACCACCGGCGATTCGGGTTCGGTCTCGGCTTCGCGGATGACCTTTATGGCGGGCAATTCGATTCTCGGCGCAGCCGAAGAAGCCGAGAAGTCATGGATGAACGGAGATCGGCCGGCGGTTGGCGACTTCCGATATGTCCCGCCGCCCACGGAGATGCTTGATCCTCAGGGCGGTCCGGCGGTGCCCAACTTCTCATATGGATATGTCGCCCAGGCGGTTGATTTGTCGGTCGATGTCGAGACCGGACACATCCGCATCGATCGGGTAGTGAGCGCAGTAGACGTTGGCAAAGCGATCAATCCGATGCTCGTCATCACCCAATCCGAGGGTGCCATCGTTCAAGCCCACGGGTACACCTTGTCCGAGTTGTTGGTGAGTGACGAGGGGAGGATCACCAATCCCCGCCTATCGCAATACCTGATCCCGGGCATCGGCGACATCCCCCGCCAGGTGGATACCGTCATCGGCGAGTACGGCGATCCGCTTGGCCCCTTTGCCGCTCGGGGTATGGCCGAGATGCCATACCTCCCGTATGCGGCGGCGGTGATTGCCGCGCTGCACGACGCCACCGGCGTCTGGTTTGACAGCTTCCCACTCACGCCATCGCGGGTCCTGGAGGGACTTTCGCGGTGAGCAGCCTCCTGATTCGTAATGCCCTCGCCCTCGTCACGATGGATGACGGCGGCACCGAGATCGCCGGGGGCAGCCTTCTGGCCGAAGACGGCTGGATCACCCAGGTCGGCAAGTCGTCGGACTTACCGAGTACCGCAGACGTGGTCATTGACGCCGACGGCATGGTGGTGATGCCCGGTCTGATCAACACGCATCATCACCTCTATCAGACCCTCACCAGGGCGATTCCGGAAGCCCAGGATGCAGACCTGTTCACGTGGCTGGTGGCTCTATACCCGCTGTGGTCCCGGCTGACTCCTGACAGCGTGCGGGATGCGACCACCCTCGGACTTGCTGAATTAGCCCTATCTGGTTGTACGACTGCGTTTGATCACCAATACCTCTGGCCGAACGGGTCCTCGATCGATGATCAGTTCGAGGGAGCCAAGCAGGTGCCGATCAGATTCGTGGCCTCGCGGGGATCGATGAGCCTCGGTGAATCATCGGGTGGGCTTCCCCCCGATTCCATCGTCGAGTCTCACGAATCGATTCTCCGGGCGAGCCAGGATGCTGTGACTCGCTGGCACGATCCAGATCCTGGCTCGATGCGACAGGTGGTTCTCGCTCCTGCCTCGCCGTTCTCGGTAACCGGTGAGCTGATGAAAGAGTCGGCCGCTCTCGCCAGGGAACTTGGCGTGAGGCTCCATACGCACATCGCCGAAACCGTCGATGAGGAAGCTTTCTGCCTCGAACGATTCGACGCCCGACCGGTTGAGTATGCCGAACAGCTCGATTGGCTCGGCGACGATGTGTGGTTCGCCCACGGCGTGCACATCTCGGCCGACGAGTCGGAGCGAATGGCCCGCACCAAAACCGGAGTCGCCCATTGCCCGACGTCCAACATGCGGCTCGCTTCGGGGATCGCCCCGATTGCCAGATACCGTCAACAGGGTGTCCCGGTGGGTCTGGGAGTTGACGGCAGCGCCTCGAATGACAGCTCGAATCTGCTGGCGGAGGTCCGTCAGGCGATGCTGCTTGCTCGCCTCGCCGTAGCACCTGGCGTGGGGGAGGGTGGTCCACTCATGTCAGCGAGGGAAGCGCTGCGGATGGCGACGCGGGGAAGCGCCGAAGTCCTCGGGAGAAACGACCTCGGATCGCTCGAGGCCGGCAAAGCCTGCGACCTCATCGCCATCGACGTCACAAGCCAGCTCGGAGATTCCGGCTTCGCTGACCCGGTCGCCGGTCTGGTGTTTGGAAGTCGGTCCGGGGTGGATTGGTCGGTTGTTCATGGTCGGGTGGTCGTGGAACGGGGAGAGGTGGTGGGTCTTGAATGCGACGAACTGCGCAATCGCCACACCTCGTGGTCTAAACAACTCCTGGCGTAAGAACGCACCGACGCAACGTATCAGCAGTTTCACACAGGTGTGGGGTGGAGAATTACTGTCTCAGCAGAAGTCCAGTCGGGTCGTCGGCGAGTAGCGTTTCAACGGCGATGAGCTTTTTCGACGTCCCTACTCCGCCACCCGAGCCCGAACCAGAACCGGAGGCCGAGCGCCTCGAGCCGCCATGGTTCGGTCCTCCCAAGGGTGTCTTGCCCGGCTACTCCCAACAAAAAGCCACCATCTTCAAAACCAACGAGAACATTCTTTTCTTGAACGATTTCCGGGCGTATCCGAATGGCCTCATGTTCTCCCTCAATCTGGTGCTGAGAAAACAGAACGAGGATGTCAGGCATATGCCGTGGGAAACCCATCGGCGCCATCGGCGTCCTGATCGCTCATTGGACGATCTACTCCGGTTCGGGATCCGGTTTGCGGACGGATCGAAGTGGACCAACCTCGACCAGCAAACGCCGGATCCCTCGCAGGAACCGGATCGTCCATTTGTGTGGGCAAGGAGCAGTAGTGGCGGTGTCGACAGATTCCGTTCGAACTACTGGATGTGGCCGCTGCCATCCAACGGACCGCTCACCTTCGTTGCATCTTGGCCCGCATACGAGGTACCCGAAAGTACCGCGACAATCGATGGCACAGAACTTCTCCGTTGTGCAGAAGCCGCTGAGGTGATCTGGCCGAACTGACCCGACTGAGCTTGTCACCAATAGTAGGGGTTGATTCTCGGGTGTCATACACAGTATGATGGGTGTATGACAATGTTTAGTTTTCGAGTAGACGATGGAGAGGCGGCCGTCGCTCAGGAATGGGCAGACCGGCTTGGAGTCGACCGCTCTCAGCTGTTACGTGACGCATTGCATCGGCATCTGGTGCGACTCCGGGCTGAGATTGAAGTCGAGGCGTGGCGGGCGGCTCCGCTCACTGATGACGAGATGGCCCTTGCCAAGATCGCCGATTGGGGTCCAGCTGAGGATTGGTCGGATTGGGCCGATGCAACGCGGTGAGGTCTGGTTTGCGGCCACACCCAGTGGTGACCGACCGGTGCTGATTCTTACTCGAGACCCCGTTGCGGATCGAATTGGATCGGTGGTTGTAGCTGCTCTGACCCGGATAAGGCGCGGAGTCGTGTCCGAGTTGGAGTTGACGCCCGAAGCCGATGGCGTGCCAACCGAATGTGTCGCCACCTTCGACAATCTTCACACCTTGCCGCGTGATTCCCTTCGACGCAGAATCACCCAACTCGGACCTGTCCGCATGGCGGAAGCTTGCCAAGTTCTCAGGGATGCGACAGGCTGTTGACAACCACGCCAGATCTGCCGATTGTCACGACCTAGATTCTGGCCAAACACAGAACCGACGTCCGACTCAATCCGTCCCACTTGGGACGACCTGTGGTCGTTGGGTCGAGCGTCGGATCGTCTGTCCGGACGGCATCTAGGCTCAAGGCATGCTGTCGAGACGACAACGTGAGTTCGCAGTAGCCGGGGTTTCTGTTGTGGGAATCCTGTTGTTGGTCGTCGCTCCGGCGTGGGCGATTGAGTTCGCAGTGGCGGGGATGGCCGCAGGAGTCTTGTATTGGGTATCGACATGTCCGGTCGATCGTCTGTCGTTGCCGAATGGCGCGCCTCGACCTTTGCTGTTCGGTCTGATGCTGGTCGGCATCGGAGCGCACCTGTCGGTGGTTCGGTTTCTGTCCGAGATCACTGGTAGCCGCCTGCTCCTGACCGTGAGCCTGATTTTGTTGGCAGGGGGCTTGGCGACGGGATTGGTCCGGGTGCTCTGGTATCCGGGCGCGCCGCCGACCGAATAACCGGCAGTGCCTCAGCGCCTAGACGTTCTTGACGGCGGTGACCAGATCGCTCAAAGCTTTGCGGGCATCGTCAAACATCATGAGAGTCCCCTCCATGTAGAACAGGGGATTGTCGATTCCTGCGAAGCCAGGCGACAACGAGCGCTTGATCACCACGCAGGTGGTGGCGGCATCGACATCAAGGATTGGCATGCCATAGATGGGGCTGTTGACGTCGGTGCGAGCGGCCGGATTGACGACGTCATTGGCGCCGACCACGAGCGCAACATCGGTTCGGCCGAAGTCGCGGTTGATGGTTTCGAGGTCGTAAAGCTGGTCGTAGGGGACGTCGGCTTCGGCGAGAAGCACGTTCATATGGCCCGGCATACGGCCAGCGACCGGATGGATGGCGAACCGCACGTCGACATTTCTTTCCTGGAGTGCGTTGGCGAGGTCCTTCATGACGTGTTGGGCCTGAGCGACCGCCAGACCGTATCCTGGTACGACGATGACGCTTCGGGCATAGGCCAGGGTGATGGCAACGTCATCGGCGGTGGCCCGCTTTACGGGTAACTGGCCGATCTCTTCCTGGGGACCGGAAGTCCCGCCGAACCCGCCAGCCAGGACGCCGATCAACGTTCGGTTCATGGCTTTCACCATGATCGAGGTGAGAATCAGCCCTGAGGCGCCGACCAGCGCGCCTGCGATGATCAACACCGTCGACCCGATCACGAAACCGGCCGCGGCCGCCGCCAGACCGGAAGCGGCGTTGAGGAAGGCAATCACGACGGGCATGTCGGCCCCGCCGATTGGCAGGATACGGGTCACGCCGATAACCAGCGACAGCAAGGTGAGTATCCAGAAGACCAAGCTGGTCGGATCTATAACCAATAAAACCCCGAGGACCAGGATGGCGAGGGCCAGGAGACTGTCAAACCACTTTTGGCCTTTGAAGCTGATCGGATTGCCCGAAACCAGGCCCTGCAGCTTGGCGAAGGCTACGAAGCTGCCGGTCATGGTGATGGAGCCGATTAGGACCGACAAGACGATGGTTATCCGGGTGTCGATGGCTCCCGGGTGCCGGATGAACTCGGTAGCGGCGACGAAGGCTGAAGCACCACCGCCGAATCCGTTGAAGGCGGCGACCAACTGGGGCATGTCGGTCATGGCAATTCGGCGAGCGGCGACTGCTCCAACGGCAGATCCAACCACGATCCCCACGAGGATGCCCGTGTACGACACGATCTCCTGCCCGAGCAACGTCGTGACCGTGGCAAGCAGCATGCCGATCGCTGCCAGTCGATTGCCGTTGCGGGCGGTTGCCGGAGAGGTCAGCCGCTTGAGGCCGACGATGAAAGCGACCGCCGCGACCAGGTAGAGGGCCGACTGGAGGGTTTCGTTCATCGTGGATCTCGCTTGAACATTTCAAGCATGCGGTCGGTGACGAGGAATCCGCCTACGACGTTGATCGTCGCCAGAATCACGGCGACTACGCCGAGGATGGTCGCCAGAGTACCTTCGGCTCGGCCTGACACAATGATGGCGGCCACGATGGTGATCCCGGAGATAGCGTTCGATCCGGACATCAAAGGTGTGTGGAGTGTCGGTGGCACCTTGGTGATGATCTCGAAGCCGACAAAGGCCGCGAGAATAAAAACGGTGATGGATACCATCAGCATGGCTTAGGCCTCCTCGAGCATGGCTCGAACCCGCTCGTTGGTGATTTTGCCCCCGTGAGTTACCGCACACCCTGCCAGCACCTCGTCTTCAAGGTTGATCGGGCTGGCTTCCAGCGCCAGTTTCAGCAGGGTCGTGACGTTCCGGGCGTACATCTGGGACGCATCGCCCGCTACCCGGGAAGCGAGGTCGAGATCTCCAATGATGGTGACTCCGTTGACTACCACCGTTTCGCCGGGTTTGGTGAGCGCACAGTTTCCGCCGGTGGCAGCGGCGGTGTCGACGATGACCGCACCCGGTCGCATGGCGTTGACGGTTTCGGCCGTTATCAAGAGGGGGGCTTGACGGCCGGGGATTTGGGCTGTTGAGATCACGATGTCCGAGTCGATGACGTGGGGCGCCAGGTTGGCGACAATGGTGGCTTGCTCATCAGCGGCTAGTTCTTTGGCGTAGCCACCTGACGTGGAAGCGTCCTGTGGCGTCGTGACCGCTTCGATGAACTTGGCGCCGAGGCTCTCTACCTGTTCGGCGGCTGCGCTGCGCACGTCGAAGGCGCTAACGACCGCCCCGAGTCGTCGGGCGGTGGCAATAGCTTGTAGTCCGGCGACACCGGCGCCCAGAATCAGTGCTTTGGCGGGGCGAATGGTGCCAGCCGCGGTGGTGAGCATGGGGAGAAAGCGGGGAAGACGTGAAGCGGCCTCGATGACAGCCTGGTAACCCACTGCGGTGGCCTGAGAGGACAGTGCATCCATCGATTGTGCGCGGGTAATCCTGGGAAGGGTTTCAAACGCCAGGGACGTAGCGCCGGTTTTGGCCAGCTGAGCGACGCCACCTGGCTCATCAAGGGGACGCAAGAGACCGACAATGATGGCGCCCGGGCGGATGTCAGCGCGGTTCTCGGCAGTCGGTGGCTCAACTACGGCGATGACATCTGCAGTCCACGGATTGTCGACAATCTTGGCTCCAGCCTCCACATAGGCCTCGTCGGGGTAACCTGCGGCTGTGCCTGCTGACTGTTCGACGTGTACGGTATGTCCGTCAGCAGCCAGGGAACGGACCGCATCTGGAGTGAGTGCGACCCGATGTTCACCTTGATGCGTTTGGTTTGGTGCGGAAATGATCATGTGCCTGACCACGTTAATGAGTCTGAGCGCGGTTTTGGTGTTCTTGAGCAGATCTTTTTTTGGAGTTGGTTTGGTGTCTAGCGATCTTCGAGTGATCTGGAGCCGGGGGAACGGCTGTTCTGAGCTTGCCACGTTGCTCGATCCAGAGGCGCGACGAGTGGAGGGAGACCTCACCGACTTCACGGTCCAGAACCGGGCTGATCTGCTCGTTTCCAAACGATTTAGTGCATCCTTCGACGTAATCCCGACTGTCGTTCCGTTCGACGTCAACCTCGAAGAAGTTCGATCGGTGTCCGCCCTGGTGGCGGGTGGCCCGCATTCCGAGTTGGCTGCCAGGCTGGCCCAATGGTTGGCGGAATCCCTGGACGTGCCGGCAAAACTCGAGTGTGCCTATGAGCACGACGGGGACCAGGTGGATGCACTGAATGTTGTTGAGCGCCTTGTTGCGCGAGTTCCTGGGGTCGAGGCAGGCATCGTTCAGGCGGGTAGTGCCTCTGAGGTCATTCAACACACCGGTGAGAAAACACTGTTGGTGCTGGGTGCGCCGGGTGGTTCGTTCCTGCAGCGCCAGTTCTTCGGAAAGGGAGCTCGCCTTATCGCCAAGTCGTCCATCGGCGCGGTGGCCGTCCGGGAGGCGCCCCGACGGGTGTTCCATCAGATGCACGAACCCGAGTACGTGTCGCCATACATGGGTGCGGGCGACGCCGCCCGACTCATGCCAGGCGGCTTGCTGGCCGTTGTCGAGAACGGGGTGCTCATCGGGAGCGTGACCGGCACGGCGTTGACGATGGCTGGCGACGGTCCCCGGGTCGCCGACTGTATGCGAGAAGCCGTGTCGCTCGATCGGTTGGATGCGATCGATGACGCAGCCGAAATGCTGCGGTCGCTCGGGGTTCCGAGTCTGCCGGTCGTTGACCAGGATATGAATCTGCTCGGAACGATTAGCGCCGAGACGCTCGACGCCAGTGGTGTGTGATGGGGTGAATGTCGAGGTGGAGATGTGATTTCGCTCGTTTTGTTCGACGCCGACGACACTCTGTGGGATTTTCACGGCTCGATGCGGGCCGCTTTGCACGCGATGCTTGAGGAACTCTGGACAGCCTTCCCCGGGCGGGATGCGGCCAGCTTGACCGTTGACCGGATGATCGCGATACGCAATCGCGTGGCCGACGAGCTTGCTGGCCGGGTTATGGACCTTGCGGTCGTTCGGCTCGAGTCGTTCCAAAGGGCCCTCGAGGAAGTAGGCATCGAAGAGGAGGGACTTGCCGCGGAACTGGGCGCGTCGTACTTTTCGCATCAAGCGCACTTCGTCAAACTCTTTGATGACACGCTGCCAGCTCTAGATGCCCTCGCAGGCATTCGACTGGCGATCGTTTCCAACGGCAATGCCGATGCCGCTCGGCTGGGTATCGCTGATCGTTTCGAAGACATCATCCGGTCGGTTGATGTTGGCGTTGGAAAGCCGGATCCGGCGATTATCAGGTTCGCGCTCGCCAAGTTGGACGTTCCTGAGACCCAGGCGGTACTGGTTGGCGATTCTGAGGAGGCTGACGTGGGGGCAGCCAGGGCGGCCGGGATCCGGTCGGTTCTGCTTGATCGTCACGGGAGCGTCACCAAGTCTGAAGCTGATTGGGTGATCGGCTCGCTCGGAGAGCTGCCAGCCCTCGTCAAGGCGGCCGATTGAGAACCTTGGTCTAGTGGAGCGCCCGGAGGCCAAAGCCGGCCACCGTAATTGCAGCGATACCCCACACGAACACCCGCCAGTCAGGGTGACTGCGCGTCAGACGGAATCCGACGACGAGGATGATGACCGCCAGGATGGCCTGTAAGCCAACCGCTGCGTCGGTTTCTGGCAACAGGAACTCCATCATGTGCGCAGGGTACCGGCCGCCGGGTCATGCCGATCGACACTGGCAGGACGTTGGCACTGCACTAACCTGATCGCTTCGTTGTAGAGAGGGCGTTCCGTGATTGCTGGGTACTACCGACATCCGACTATCTCCGGCGACACGATCGTATTCGTGTCCGAGGACGATCTCTGGTCGGTAGATGCCGTCGGTGGGGTCGCACGTCGGCTTACCGCCAACCCGGGTTCCGTGACATTTCCGCGTCTGTCGCCCGACGGTTCTCAGGTGGCGTTTACGAGCAAGGACGAAGGTCAACTCGACATCTTCGTGATGAATACCGCCGGCGGATCGGCCCGGCGCATCACTTTTTGGGGAGCGACCACACATTGTGTCGGTTGGTCTCCGGACGGCTCTTCGATCATCGTCTCCTCCGACTGGCAGCAACCGTTTGCTGGATCGATGCATCTGCATACGGTGCCACTTGACGGGTCGCCGTCGGTCGCTTGGAACGTCGGCCCGGCGCGAGCGGTGGCTCAGCGCGGGTCAGGGACCGTTCTCGGCCGCAACTCGTTGGACCCGGCCCGGTGGAAACGCTATCGCGGTGGTCGGGCGGGCACGTTATGGGCCGATACCAAAGGCGCAGGTGATTACGCGCCGTTGGTCGACCTGCCAGGAAACCTCGCCGATCCGATGTGGATCGAACGGCGCATCTATTTCATCTCCGATCACGAAGGCCACGGCAATATCTATTCGGTGACACCCACGGGTAGGAATGTTGCACGTCATACCCACCACGAAGATTTCTACGCCCGGTTCGCCTCAACCGACGGCAGCCGGATCGTTTATCACAGTGGTGCCGATCTTTGGCTCTTCGACCCGGCAACCGGTGAGACGAATCGCCTCGACGTCACTGTGCCCTCGGCGCGTCCTCAGCTCAACCGGCGTTTTGTACCGGCCTCGAAAAGTCTTGAGTCGGTTGATCTGCACCCGGAAGGTCATTCTGTGGCACTCGTGTCGCGCGGCACCGCCGTCACCATGCCCGCTTTTGGAGGAGCCCCGGTACGTCACGGCGAGGATTCGTCGATCCGCTACCGGCTCACTTCGTGGCTCCCGGATGGCAAGCGGGTGTTGTCGGTTACCGATGACGGAGGCGAGGAACGACTGGTCGTCAGCGCCGCGGACGGTTCATCCGATGTGGAGTATCACGCAGGTGATTTTGGACGGGCTCGCACGGTGGCGGTTGCCCCTACCGGTGCCGATCGAGTTCTCATCTCGAATCATCGCCACGAACTCATCTTGTTCAACCTGGGGACGGGTAAGTCTCGCCTGATCCACCGGTCTGCCCACTCGTGGATCCATGGGATCGCCTGGAGCTCTGACGGAAAATGGATTGCGTTCGGTTCGTCGATCACGGAGAACCTGTCGGCCATCTTCCTCGCCAATGCTCGCTCCGGGCGGGTCTATCAGGTTACGGACGGGGCACATCAGGACGGGTATCCCTCCTTCGATCCGGGAGGAAAGTACCTGTACTTCCTCTCGAGTCGGACGTACGACCCGGTGCCCGACACTTTGATGCACGATTACGGTTTCCCAGCTAGCACCAAACCATATTTCATCGTCCTTGACGCCGCAACGGTCTCGCCCGTGAACGAGGACATGCGCGCCCCCAGCGCGCCTGGTGCACCGCCATCGAATGGGAAACCCGACGCCAAAAAAGACGACGGTCCGCCAGAAACCTCGGTAACTGTGGCTGGCATCGAGCAGCGAATCGGGGCGATCCCGGTCCCGCACGGTCGATATCACCAGGTGGTCGGCGCCCAGGGCAAAGTCTTTTTTACGTCAGTCCCGATCTCGGGAACGATTGGGAAGGCCCCTACTCCAGCACCGGAAGGAAAGCTGGAGTCTTACGATCTTGCCGCCAACAAGGTAGAGACGGTAAGCGAAGGTGTTGGTCGAATCACCGTTTCAGCCGATGGCAAAGTGCTGGGCCTTCTTGCTGCGAAGAAGCTTCGCGTGGTTCCGGTTTCGTGGAAGGGCGGCGAGAAGAACGGACCCGACAAACCCGGTCGTGAATCGGGTCTCGTAGATCTCGACCAGGTCCGACTCGAAGTCACCCCCCCCGACGAATGGCGTCAGATGGCCAAAGAGGCGTGGCGACTCCAGCGCGAATACTTCTGGCGTCCCGACATGGCTTCGGTTGACTGGGCCGGCGTACTCAAGCGCTATTTGCCGTTAGTGGATCGGGTTGCCTCCCGATCAGAGTTTTCTGATTTCATGTGGGAGATGCAAGGGGAGCTTGGGACGTCGCACGCCTATGAAATGGGCGGCGACTATCGGCCGGAGCCGACCTATCGCCAGGGCGCCCTCGGTATCGACCTAGCAGTCACGGCCCGCGGTGTTACGACGGTATCTGACATTCTGGTCGGCGATCCGTGGGACCAGACGGCCACCTCCCCGCTAGCGGGGTCAGGACTTGACGTTGCCGCCGGCGACCGCATCGTGAGCGTCGACGGCCAGTTGGTCGATCGTCGCCATTCCGTCCAACGAGCACTCGCTGACCGCGCGGATAAGCCAGTCACGCTTGAGGTGCGCAGGGGCAGTCGTAAGTCTCATCGGGTCGCGGTTACTGCTCTGGCCTCCGAAAGTGTGTTGCGCTACCGGACCTGGGTGAATGCCAATCGCGATTACGTGCTGGACAAGACCGATGGCCGGGCGGGATATATCCATATCCCTGACATGGGCGTCGGTGGCTTTGCCGAATTCCACCGGAACTTCCTCCAGGCGGTCGACAAGGACGGCATCGTCGTTGACGTGCGTTACAACCGCGGCGGCAACGTGTCACAACTCCTTCTCCAGAAGCTGCTGCGCCGACGACTTGGCTGGCGGATCACCCGGTGGAACGAACCGGCCGGATTTCCGTACGGTTCCCCCGCTGGGCCGATGGTGGCGTTGACGAACGAGTCAGCCGGGTCCGACGGCGACATCTTCTCGCACACGTTCAAAATTCACGGTCTCGGCCCGCTGATCGGCACGCGAACCTGGGGAGGGGTGACCGGAATCTGGCCGCAACAAGCGCTGGTTGACGGGACCATGACCACCCAGCCTGAGTATGGCTCCTGGTTTGAGGATGTCGGATTCGGGGTTGAAAATTACGGCACGGACCCTGACATCGAGGTGCACGTGCGTCCTCAGGACTATGTAGCCGGGGTCGATCCGCAGATGGATCGTGGCATTGAGGAACTCGTCAAGATTATGACTGCGGCGGGTCCGCCGACTCCCAAGTTTCCCAAGCATCCTTCGATGAAGGCACCCAAGCTGCCCAAATAGCGGTTAGCTCTGCTTCCCGGACGTTGTCGGGGACGAAAGGAACGTAGTCGAGGCGCGGCCGGTTATGATCGAACTCGTGCAGCAATACCTCGACCTCATGCGCCATGTTCTAAACCAAGGCACCGTCAAATCGGACCGAACCGGGACCGGAACCCGCAGTGTGTTCGGGCACCAAATGCGCTTCGACCTGGCAGACGGCTTTCCGATGGTCACCACCAAAAAGCTGCATATGCGCTCGATCATTCACGAACTCCTCTGGTTCATTTCCGGTGACACCAACGTCAAGTACCTTCGTGAGAACAACGTGTCGATATGGGACGAGTGGGCCGACGACGATGGCAACCTCGGTCCGGTCTACGGCAAACAATGGCGGTCATGGGACACGCCCGACGGCCGGGTAATTGACCAGCTCACGAATGTCATCGATCAGATCAGAGTCAACCCGGACAGCCGCCGACTCATTGTGAACGCCTGGAACGTAGGGGAACTCGACCAAATGGCCTTGCCGCCCTGTCACATGATGTTCCAGTTCTACGTCGCGGACGGTCGACTGTCGTGCCAGTTGTACCAGCGCTCCGCCGACATCTTCCTCGGGGTGCCTTTCAATATCGCTTCCTACGCTCTGCTTCTGGCGATGGTTGCGCAGGTGACCGGGCTGGAGCCGGGCGAGTTTGTGCACACCCTCGGGGATGCCCATCTCTATGACAATCATCTCGTGCAGGCCCAGACACAGCTCGGACGTGAACCGCGGCCGCTTCCCAAACTCATTTTGAATCCGACGGTGACGTCGATCATTGACTTCACGTTCGACGACGTGGCGGTCGTGGACTACGACCCGCACCCGCACATCTCTGCGCCTGTGGCCGTGTGATTCAACCGCAGCCAGGCTCGGGGCTCAGCCTCGTGTGGGCCATGTCCGAGAACGGTGTCATTGGCTCAGGTGGAACTTTGCCATGGTCGTTGCCAGACGATCTTGCCCATTTCAAACGACTCACCCACGGCCATCCGGTTTTGATGGGCAGGCGGACCTGGGATTCTCTGTGGCTTAAACCACTCCCGGGACGCCTCAATATTGTCCTCACCCGCAACCCGGCTTTTTCGGCAGACGGTGCACAGGTGGTTACGTCGCTTGATCAGGCATTCGAACTTGGCGCGGCCGATCGCTTG
>JAGXFS010000121.1 GCA_024637275.1 Acidimicrobiia bacterium | reverse complement strand
GTCGATCATGCGTTGCGTTACCGCTACGAGTCGTTTGGCGGTGTGGGAGGAGATGTCGGCTCGGGAACTGACCCATTCGGCCATGGTTCGGCATCCGTCGCCGTGGTGGACCTGGCGGGTGTCGAGTTCGGCCAGGCGGACCGCTTGGCGGGCTCGGAGCCGGCCGATGAGCCGTTCGTCAGCTATGAAGTCTTGTTCGAGTTGGTCGGTGGTAACCGATCGCAAACTATCGTCTTGCATTCCCCAACAATACGACCCACCAGTGACAAAAAAGCCATCAAAAGGCCCATCCGACAACGAAAATCCAAAGATTTTCACTTCAGCCGGACGTGCTCACGTTGGGAACGAGCCCTTCAATGCTAACTGGCTATGCCAGTCCGTCGGCAGAACGGCTTGCCGTTCTGCAATGCGACCAAAGGTCACGCACCATCCTCCCCGGAACACTGAGGTCCGCTGGGGAGACCAACGCCGGCGTTCTACGACGTTCGCTAGGAGACCAACCCACCTCAGGACGAACAGTTGGTTGCTGCATTGTTGAGAAAGCGGCAGGACTCCATGCCGTGTCGCGTTTCGTGAACGTGCGACGCTCCGTCCTCTTGCGATTGGCTGTGCGCTGATTTCGGTCGGTAGCGAGAACGGCGTCGTGGGGCTCCTACGTCCGCTTGATCGTCCGGGTACGACCGTCGACTGACCAGGAGGTGATGACTAGGTGGGCTTTGTTGTTGGAAACTCTTACATGGGATGCCGACGAGACCTCCAGGCGGAACAGGTCGTAGGGATCGTCGCCCGGGTGGCCGATGAATTCGGAGTGGGCCCGCCGAACTCCGGCATCGTCAACCAACACGGCCGCACCGGCCAGCTTGGCATCTCCCTCGAGCAGCTCGCTGGTATCCGGATGACTGTGAATCGAGAAGCGGGGATCGACCTTTAGATCGGCCGACTTGCGTGAACCGGGCATCGACCCGAGCCAGAGTTCATCGTTCCAAAATCGGACCTCCGTCCCGCTGGCCCGCGGGGCGCCGCTAGCCGAGACGGTGGCGATCACGTGATGGAGATGCGACTCGAACCGGCTGCGAATGGCAGCAGCCAGATCGGGTGATTCTCCGGAAAACCGGGTCCATGACTTACTCATCGAAATCTTATAAATCCCTCAGGTGGTTTCTAGTTTTGCCGATCATATTTATACACAAGCAAACAAGACCACGGGCCACCTCCTCCGGCCCTTATGCCGCCCAACGAATCTCTCCTCGTTGGGCGGTTGGTCGTTAAGCGGCTCCGCGAATGAACGTCGGGCGGGTAGACGTCGAATGGCTCGGGCTGTATTCGTATCCCATCCCGTCGAAGTCCCTCAGGCCCCGTACTGACTTGACCTTGTTACGGATCATCCATGCCGCCATCTCGCCGCGAGCGCGTTTGGCGAAGAACGAAATGATGCGGTATTCGCCCCGGTTGAAGTCGCGGAAGACCGGGCTGATGATCTTGCCTTCGAGATCAGAAGGCCGGACGGCCGTGAAGTATTCCTTCGAGGCCAGATTGATAAGGACCTTGGTGCGATAGGTGGCCAGGTCGGCGTTGAGTGAGCTGGTGATCCGGCCGCCCCAGTAGCTGTACAGATCATCGCCGTAGTCGGTCTTGAGGGCAGTCCCCATCTCCAGGCGATACGGCTGCATGAGGTCGAGCGGGCGCAGGACTCCGTAGAGGCCGGACAGAATGCGCAGGTGCTTCTGGGCGTAGGTGAAGTCTCGCTCGCCGAACTCCTCAACATTGAGACCCATGTACACGTCGCCTTTGAAGGCAATCACCGCCGGGCGACTGTTGGCCCGGTTGTACTCAGGCTCGAAGACCTGGAAGCGCTCGTAGTTGAGCTGAGCGAGTTCATCCGAGATGTCCATCAGGCTGCGCAGGTCGGCAGGAGACTTCGTTGCCATCACACTCACGAGTTCGCGGGTTTCCTCGGTCATTCTCGGTGTCGAAAACTTGCGAGTGGGGAGTCTCGAGTCGTAGTCGAGCGTTTTGGCTGGCGAAAGAACGGTGAGCAAAGCTGGATCTCCTGGGATTCTTGAAGCCTGATTCTAGGTGAAGCTCAGGCGACGGCTAACGGCTCACGTGCCCAGGTGGGTTAGGACCTGGGCGTTGGCGGAGGAACTTCACTGACGTCGATGATATCTTCGTCATTGCGTTCCTTTTTCCACCGCACCAGCAACGTGGTTGCGAGGCCAAGCACCAATTCGTCAGCGAGGGGGATGAAATCGGGGATGATCAGGTCGGAAACGAACAAGAACCCGACGATGGCGGTGAGCCAGGGGAGTCGTAGCCGGGAGGCCCATCGAACGAAGATCTGCGGGAGCATGGCGTGACAGTACTAGCTGTGCGGGGCGGTCGCCCGAAAGCGGCCAGCCTCGAACGAGACCACCAGAGGCATGTCGAATGTGTCCGAGACGGCTTGAGACGTCAGAGTGTCCTTGATCTCGCCGGAGGCGATCACTTCTCCATTGTTGAGCATGATGATGTGCGTAAACGATCCGGGAATGTCATCCACATGGTGGGTCACGAGGACCATAGGAATCCCGGCATCCCGCCCGAGATCGTCCAGGGACCGTACCAACCGTTCACGCGCTCCGAGATCCAATCCAGCGTTTGGCTCATCAAGCAGGAGGAGTTCCGGTTGCGCCATGAGTGCCCGAGCGATGAGGATTCGCTTCTTTTCCCCCTCGGACATGGTGTCGAACGTGCGGTGCACAAACGCCCCCGCACCAAGCGATTCGAGAAGTTGGATCGCCCGTTTGAAGTCCGCTTCCTCATAGGTGTGCCAGCGGGTGTCAACAAAGGAGGCGTGTTTCCCCGTAACGACGATTTCGAGACAGTCGTAGCCTTCTCTGACCAGGTGGGCCGGCGTGGGCCCTACGTAACCGATTCGTTTGCGCAACTCGCGAACATCAGACTCACCCAGCGTGACCCCGAGCACGGTCACGGCGCCGCGGGTAGGGAATAAATACGAAGACACCACTTGCAGCAGGGTGGTCTTGCCACAACCGTTCGGGCCGAAAAGGACCCATCGTTCATGGGCTTCGATGGTCCACGAGATGTCGCTGAGCAGCTTGCGTCCCGAACGGACAACATCGACGTTTTTCAGCTGAACCGCTGGAAGCTCGTTTGCCATAGGCGAAGACATTAGCCCTGACAGGTGCGGGCGCTTCTCGCCCCGCCAGTCGCGAACCGCCTTTTCGGCAGCCGCCTCGGCTAGCGTCGCACTATGACGATCATCAGCAGACTCGCCGATTCCTGCATTACCGTGGCGTCCGAGGACGGCACCACGTTGTTCGACCCTGGCTTTTTTACGTTCGACACTGATTTCGTAGACCTCGACGATCTGGGCGAGGTGCAGCGGGTTCTTATTACGCATGAGCATGCTGACCATGTGAAGCCAGAATTTGTCCGGTGGCTGATCGACCGTGGTGAAGATGTCAAGATCTTCGGGAACCAGGCCGTTGCCGACCTGCTCAGACCCCACGACATCGAGGTCGGGGTCGAGAACCCCGACGGGGTGTCACATGAAGATGTGATGCATGGGGTACTTCCCAATGGGATGCAGCCCCCGAATCGAAGTTGGACGATCGACGGCGTGCTGACTCATCCCGGGGACAGTCACGAGCCAGGATCATCCGCGCCGATTTTGGCGCTCCCCTGCATGATGCCGTGGGGATCAATGACCGGAGCGGTGGCGTTTGCCAAGCGTCTCGGTCCAAGCCAGGTTATCCCGATTCACGATTTCTACTTATCCGAGTCCGGGCGCCAGACCGTCCGGCATCTGGCCGGTGGTGCGTTGAAAGCCGCCGGCATCGAGTTGATACCGCTCGACTGGAACGATTCCTACACGGTTTAGAAGGTGGGCTAACGACGCGCTGCGGAGCGAGTCCGAGCTTTGGCCGCTTCAACTTCCCGGTTACGAGGCGCCGCCGTGGTTACGAGGGCCTTGAGCATGCGTTCGGTTGCGGCGGCTACTTCTTCAATCGCTTGATCGAACACCTCAGTGTTCGCTTTCGACGGGACTCGAGAGCCGCTGAGCTTGCGAACGTACTGGGTAGCGGCGGCCCGTACCTCTTTAGACGTGGCGGCCGGTTCGAAGTTATGGAGGGTAAGGATGCTTCGGCACATCCAATCATCGTACCCGCGTTATTCGTGTAGGTCCGAACGGTCCGTTTCGGTGTGGATCTGTCGTTCGCCGTGGTGGTGTCGGCTCTCCGAGGCGCGATGGGCCGGATCGTCCAGGAACACTTGTCCGCCCTCCACATGCAAAGATCCATACGCGGCGCTTAAGTGCTCTTGAGTGAGCACTTCGTCAGGTGGCCCATAGGCGATAACGCTTCCGGCCAGGAGCACCACCCAATCGGCTGCCTGGGCTTCGGCGAGGTCATGGGTGGTGATGATCACCGTGCAGCCGTGGCTCTGTTCATCGTGGATGACGTCGTCGATCGCCTTGGCCGATGGGAGGTCGAGACCGGTGAGTGGTTCGTCGAGGAGCAAAACGTCATGCTGCTGGGCAAGGCCTTGGGCAACGAAGACTCGTTGGCGTTGACCACCTGATAGTTCGGTGAGATGTCGCGAAGCTAGATCTTCAATTCCCATACGTTTCAGTGCCGTTTGGATGGCCAACCGGTCGTCGTCGCTCATCCGGCCCAACAGTCCAGTCCGTGCGTAACGGCCCATGGCAACAACTTCAGCAACCGTCACAGGCAGCGCTTCGTTCACCTTGGTGCTTTGCAGGACGTACGAAAGCCGGGATCGCCCGTCGTTCTCCATCACGATTGAACCCGTGCTCGGTTCTACGAGACCCGCAATAACGTTGAGGAGCGTCGACTTCCCGGATCCGTTGGGTCCGATCAGCGTCGTAATGCTGCCTGCGGGGATGACGAAATCAGATGGGCCGAGGGCCATATTTTGGCCGTACGTGACGCTTACGCCGGTGCCTGAAACGGCCGGGGTCATGCGCACTCCGAGCAGAAGCCTTCGATTTCCAGTGCGTGCCCTTTTGGCGAAAACCGGCCCGCAACGGTTAGCGAGATCACCACGGATTCCAGGTCAGCTTCGAGGTCAGGTGGGGGAGTGATGTCGTCAACCGTTCCGCACGACAGGCAAACCAGATGGTGGTGATGGCCGGTGAGCCACTCGGAGAGTTCGTAGCGGGTGACGCCTCTTGATCCGTGGTGCATGGTCACGACATCTGCGTCGGTGAGCACCGACAACGAACGGTAGAGCGATGACAGGGGGACGGCTTCAGCGAGGTCGCGATGCAGTTCGGCGGCAGATCGAGGTCCGTCGGCGACTGACAGAGCATCAATGACCGCTCTGCGCCCCCTGGAGTACCGAATGCCTGACTCGGTCAGGCGCTGCGTTACGAGTTGCTCTGTGTTTGCCACGTTGGCCACCTGTGGGTATCGTTCCAACGAGAATAGGAATCATTATCATTATGCACAAGTTTTCAATACTGCTGGCGGTGATATCGATAGCCGCAGCGGCGTGCACAACCGGGCCCGCCGAATCACCAGGCACCTTGCGGATTATCGCGACGACTTCCATCGTTGGGGACGTGGTTTCCAACGTTGTGGGTGACCAGGCCGAGGTTTCGGTCCTGATCCCATCCGGAGGTGACCCTCACGAGTTTCAGCTGTCTGCCAAGCAAGTAGCCGAACTTCGCGACGCCGATCTCGTCGTGGCGATCGGGCTGGGTTTGGAGCCGTCGATCGCTAAAGCTCTCGATGATGCGGCAACGGACGGCACCCGGGTCCTTGAGCTCGGGCCGTCTGTCGACCCCCGGTCCTACCCAGATGGCTCGCCCGATCCGCACATTTGGTTCGATCCGGTTCGCATGATTGACGCCACCCGACTGATATCCGACGCGCTGGCAGAGCTGGACCCGACGACCGACTGGACGGCGAATGCCGACACGTACGCCAACCAGCTCGCCGAGACCGACACACAGATTGCATCCCTGATGGCGGGTTTGCGTGTCGACCAGCGCAAACTGGTCACGAATCATGGTTCATTCGGCTACTTTGCCGACCGCTACGGCCTCGAAGTCGTTGGCGTCATCATTCCGGGCGGCTCCACCCTGGCCAATCCATCGTCAGCTGAACTCGCAGAGCTGGTCCGGACT
>JAGXFS010000120.1 GCA_024637275.1 Acidimicrobiia bacterium | reverse complement strand
CCCGTTTTGGCGGTGGCGCCTTCCATGCCGTGCTCCTTCAAAGACTCCTTAAGTAGAGGCGCTCAGGAGCCTGGTGTCAAGGGCCATATGGCACAGGTGGGTCGCGAATGCGAAGCAAGCCAACGCTGATAGATTCAACCCATGATTGACTTTCGAAGTGACACCGTTACGCAGCCAACGGAAGGCATGCGGGCGGCCATGGCCGTGGCGCCGGTGGGTGATGACGTCTTCGGCGACGATCCAACGGTGAACGCCCTCGAAGCCAAGACGGCTGCGCTGCTCGGGAAAGAGAGTGCGGTGTTCGTTCCGAGCGGCACCCAATCCAACCTGATTGCGTTGATGGCGCATTGCCAACGCGGCGATGAGTACATCGTCGGCCAACTCGCCCACACCTACAAGTACGAGGCAGGCGGAGCCGCAGTGCTTGGTTCAATCCAACCGCAACCGATCGACATGGAGCCGGATGGCTCACTGAGCCTTGAACGTGTGGCATCGGTAATCAAGCCAGATGACAGCCATTTCGCCAGAACCCGGCTGCTCTGCCTTGAAAACACCCATAACGGCAAGGTCGTGCCACTGGAGTACCTGAAGGCGGCAGGTGCTTTCGTTGACGATCGGGGCCTCGCTCTGCATCTCGATGGGGCACGCATCTGGAACGCGGCCGTGGCGATGGGCGTACCTCCGGCAGCGGTCGCTGAACCATTCGACACCGTATCGGTTTGTCTTTCCAAAGGCCTAGGAGCGCCGGTTGGTTCGGTCCTGGTCGGCAGCACCAGTCTGATCACCGAGGCTCGCCGGTGGAGGAAAATGCTGGGTGGAGGGATGCGTCAGGCAGGGATCATCGCGGCCGGCGGTATCTATGCCCTAGACCACCACATCGATCGACTTGCCGACGATCACGCCAACGCTGAACTGCTCGCCAAACTTTTAGGCAACGTCGCGGGAGTTACGGTGAAAGGTCAGAACACCAATATGGTTTTCGTGGATTTTGGTGTCACCGATTATCCGACGTTCGCCGCCACTCTCAGGGACCAAGGAATCGTTGCCTTGACCGGGCGCTCATCGAGTCGACTTGTAACGCACCTGGGTGTTACCTCAGCTGATGTTGAGCATTTCGTCGATGTTGTCAGTGGCATGGACGTCACCTCGTGAATGACGCGTATCCGATTACCGGCGATGAGGGCCCGATGGTCGTGTCGATCTTGAACAAACAGCGCGAGGTGATCCTCTGGAAGCTGGAAGGCTTGAGCGATAAGGAGCTCCGTCGATCGATGACGCCAAGTGGCACCAACCTGTTGGGGTTGGTGAAACACCTCGCGGCCGTCGAGTACGGGTGGTTTTGTACAACGTTTGATCGGTCCACCGAAGAACTTCCTTTCGATGCCGACGACGAGGATGCCGACCTACGAGTCAACGATGACGAATCGACCGAAGACGTCCTGGCGTTTTACCGCCGGGCTTGTGATGCGGCGGACCTGGCGATGAGCGAAATCGGCCTGGATGGCGAGGGGACGGCCTGGTTTGGCGATACGGTATCGATGCGGTGGGTGATTCTGCATATGATCGAGGAGACCGCCCGGCATGCCGGTCATGCCGATATCCTTCGAGAAATGCTCGACGGGACCACCGGTTATCGGCCGCAGCGCGATTAGCCACACTCCCCAGTTTCACCGAAAGAGGTCGATACGTCAGCCTGGCCAGGACCCATCAGCGCCATTACGTTGTTCGCCGAAGATCTGGCCGCGACCAAGCGATTCTATGAAGAGGCCTTCGGTCTATCGGTTACCTATGAGGATGCAGATTCGGCCGTATTCAGTTTCGGTAACACATTGATTAATCTCTTGAAAGCATCTGGAGCAACCGACCTGGTTGCTCCAGCGACAGCAGGGGGACCCGCCGACGGTCCGAGGATGCAATTCACGATCGAGGTTGACGATGTTGACACGATGTGTGCAGAGCTGGCTCGACGAGGCGTTCAACTCCTGAACGGCCCGATGGACCGACCCTGGGGAATCCGCACTGCCAGTTTTCGTGATCCTGCGGGTCATGTGTGGGGGATTGCTCACTGAAGCCACGGGCAAGCACTCGCACCCGATCTACTAGCTTGACCACGTGACGACGCGTATCGCGGTGGACATTGGAGGGACG
This sequence comes from Acidimicrobiia bacterium, assembly GCA_024637275.1. Lineage (GTDB taxonomy): Bacteria > Actinomycetota > Acidimicrobiia > Spongiisociales > JAENVV01 > JAENVV01. The sequence goes on along the minus strand of JAGXFS010000120.1, from coordinate 4,384 downwards.
TTTACGGACGTCGCCCTTGAGCGCGGCGACGACCTGTTCGCAGCCAAGACGCTGACGACCCACGATGCGCCAGAACGCGGGGTGGTCAACGGTATCGCGGAGGTCCTCGACGTTGCTGGCACTGCGGCCGGGGACGTGACCCAGGTTATCTACGGAACGACCCTTGCCACCAACCTGCTGATCGAACGCAAGGGCTCACCGACCGGCCTGCTCACCACCCGGGGCTTTCGTGATTCCGTTGAGATGCGAAACGAGAACCGATACGAGCAGTACGACGTAAACATCGACCTGCCGGCACCGCTGGTGCCCCGCCGCCTGCGGCGGCCCATCACCGAACGCGTCGACGCCCGGGGACGAATCCTGACTGCCCTCAACGAAGACGACGTGGCCGACGCCGCTCAGCGGTTGCGTGAGGCCGACGTCCAGGCCGTGGCTATCGGGTTTCTCCATAGCTACGTCAATGCTGTCCACGAGATACGGGCCGGGGAGATTCTTGCCGGACTGCTTCCTGACGTAGAAATCAGCCTTTCGAGCGAAGTCTCTCCTGAAATGCGCGAATTCGAACGGCTCTCAACGGCATGTGCCAACGCCTACGTTCAACCGCTCATGAGCCGCCACCTCGACGGGTTGGAAGTCGAGCTTGAAAGAATCGGTCTGCGGTGTCCGCTCCACCTGATGCTGTCCGGTGGGGGCTTGACCACGCTCGCGACGGCTCGTCGGTTCCCGGTACGCCTTGTTGAGTCCGGTCCCGCTGGGGGCGCCATCTTCGCCGGCTCCATTGCACGACAGCTTGGCTATGGCGATGTTCTCTCCTACGACATGGGTGGGACCACCGCCAAAATCTGCCTCATCCAGAACGGCCACCCGCAGACCTCCCGATCGTTTGAAGTAGCCCGCATGTACCGGTTTATGCGAGGTAGTGGCCTGCCGTTGCGGATTCCGGTTATCGAGATGGTCGAGATCGGTGCCGGAGGCGGCTCGATTGCGCATCTCGACGCCATGGGACGTATCGCCGTTGGACCCGAAAGCGCCGGTTCCGACCCCGGCCCGGTTGCCTACGGCCTGGGTGGATCGGCTCCCACTGTCACTGACGCCGACGTGGTGCTCGGAAAGATCGATCCGGACAACTTCGCTGACGGACGCATGCCACTTGACGCATCTGCGGCGGCCGAAGCGCTGCTGCGGGTCGTCGGCGCACCGCTCGGACTCGACGCCATGAACTCGGCGCTCGGTGTGGCTGAGATTGTCGACGAGAATATGTCCAACGCGGCCAGGGTCCACACCGTCGAGAGCGGCCAGCGGGTCGAAACCAAAACCATGATTGCGTTCGGCGGAGCAGCCCCACTTCACGCTGCCCGGCTCGCGGAGAAGTTGTCAATCCGCCGGGTGGTCATCCCCCCGGGGGCGGGCATTGGGTCTGCGATTGGATTCCTCCGCGCTCCGGTGGCGTATGAGGTCACCCGCACCTATCACCAGCAACTCAGTTCGCTCGACGCCGACGGGGTGAATGCCCTCCTCGATGCCATGCGGGCCGAGGCGACCCCAATCGTCCTTGCCGGTGCACCCGGCCACGACGTGCAGGAATCGCGTCTCGCCTACATGCGCTACATCGGCCAGGGCCACGAGGTTGGCGTGGAATTGCCGATCAGCATCGAAGCAGCCGTCGTTGACGGAACTTCTCCCGCTGCGTTCCTGGCCGCCTACGAGGGCGAGTATGAGCGGCTCTACGGCCGGTCGATTCCTGGCGTCGATGTTGAAATTCTGAGCTGGGTTCTCACGGTCTCGACCGGCGTCCCGGCGGTTGCCCTGCAAGCTTCTGTGGCTTCGACCGAAACGAGGGTTCCGGCTGGTACCAGAGGAGTGATGGATGCTGAGTCAGGCGCGGTCGTCCAGGCCGGTTTGTATACACGTACGCAGCTATCGGCGGGGGACCGGGTCGAAGGGCCGGCCATCATCGTTGAAGCGAACACTTCCACCTTGGTAACGAGTTCATTCACGGCCACGATTGCTGAGAGCGGCCATATCATCATGGAGGCTCGAGATGAGTGACGCCCTCACCCGGATCCACAACCACATCATGTGGAATCGGCTCATCGCCGTTGTCGAAGAAGAAGCCCAGGCCCTCATTCGGACGGCCTTTTCCACCTCGGTCAGGGAAGCGGGGGACCTCGCCGCGGCGGTGTTCGACCGACAAGGGCGCATGCTGGCTCAGGCGATCACGGGCACGCCCGGCCACATCAACTCGGTAGCCGAGTGTGTGAAGCATTTCTTGGCCAAGTATCCAATCGACACGATGGTTCCTGGCGATGTCCTGCTCACGAACGATCCCTGGTTGGCCTCGGGTCATCACAACGACATCACCCTGGTTACGCCGTTCTTTTTTAAAGGTCGTGCTGTTGGTCTGGTCGCCAATACCTGCCACGTGGTCGATATCGGCGGGAGAGGATTCACACCGGACAGCCGCCAAATCTACGAAGAGGGACTGGACATTCCAATCCTTCACCTCTACCGGGCTGGTGTGTTGAACGAGACACTCATTGAGATCATCCGGATGAATGTCCGTGAGGCCAATCAGGTGGTCGGCGATATCTTCGCCTTCGCCGGAGGCAATGAGGTAGGTGCCCAACGGATGGTCGACATGATGAGCGAGTTCGGCATCGATGATCTGGGCGACCTGGCCGAGTTCATCATCGAAAGTTCACGGGCGGCGACGATCAAACGAATTGCTGCCCTGCCGAACGGTACCTATCACAACTCGGTGACCATGGATGGTTACGAACACCCAATCACGCTCCAGGCGGCAGTTACCATCTCAGACGATGCAATCCTGGTCGACTATGCGGGCACATCGAAGCCGAGCACTTACGGCATCAACGTCGTGCTCAACTACACGAAGGCTTATACGACGTACGGCATCAAGTGCGTGGTAGCTCCGGACATCCCCAACAACGCCGGATCGATGGAGCCACTCCAGGTCACTGCCCCGGAGGATTGCATTCTCAATGTGCAGCGCCCGGCCCCGGTTGCGCTCCGGCACATCATCGGGCACCTTCTCCCTGATACGGTGATCGGCGCCCTCCATCCCGTACTGCCCGGTGGGGCCCTGGCGGAGAGTTCGAGCGCCCTGGCGAACTTGCAGCTGCGGGGAGGCTCCTCAGTCGCCGGTGACTATGCGGGAGAAGTTGTCGAGTTTGAGATGATGCATTTCAACAACGGGGGTATGGGCGCTCGTCCGGCGAAGGATGGCCTGAGTGCCACCGGTTTCCCGAACGGGGTACGCGGCGTGCCAGTCGAGGCGACCGAAGCAATCGCTCCTGTTGTGTTTCTGCGCAAGGAACTCCGCCAGGACTCGGGTGGGGCCGGCAAGTATCGGGGTGGTCTGGGTCAGGACATCGAATTGATGGGCACAGATGGCATGCCGTTTGACGTGCTTGCCCAATACGAGAAGGTCGACAATCCGGCGTTCGGACGCGACGGTGGGGGAGCGGGTCTGCCAACCCGGGTGGAACTTGGCTCCGGTACCCGGTTGCGCGGCAAAGGACAGCAGGCCATCCCGCCGGGTGATTCGTTCTACCTGGGCTTGCCCGGAGGTGGCGGCCATGGGAATCCGTTCGATCGTGACCCAGCAAGGGTGGCCGAAGACGTCGCCGGCGACTATGTATCCCTTGAGGCAGCGCGCGACCTGTACGGCGTCGTGATCGTCGATGGCGAGGTCGACGAGGCGGCAACGGCCAACCTCCGCTCGACACCACCAACCCAGGGTTGAGCCCAGGGTTCCACCGCCCGTTATCGGGTGCTGGGGCCCCAAGAACGCCTGACGCGCCGCCGATGACATTCTCAAGGTGGGTCGTTCGGACGTCGATATTGTGTAGGTACCCAAACGACATGTATGTCGTTGGCTCGTCCGGTTACCCAAATACCGTTCTCTCGGGCTGTAGGGTGCTCTGATCGCGACAGGGAAAGATATGACGGCCGGTGATGACCTGCGGCTTCGACTGGCCGAAGCCGAACGAGAGAATTTGCGAAAGTCAGAGATCCTCGCGCACACCTCGCACGAGATCCGCACGCAACTAGCGGCCGTTATCGGTATGACGCAATTGGTCCGCGAGACCCGCTTGACGCCTGAGCAGGCCGAATACATGGAAATCATCAGCGAAGCCGGCGATGGACTACTCACGCTCGTCAATGATCTTCTCGACATGTCCAAGCTTGAGGCGGGTCGGCTGTCGATCGAAAAGATCCCCTATTCAGTACGCGATACCTTCTCAGATATCGTGGCCGGTTTTTCGACCCAGCTCAACGACCGGGGACTTTGGTTGAATCTCGATTTCGATGATGACATGCCAGATCGACTGATTGGCGACCCTGGGCGGCTGCGTCAGGT
>JAGXFS010000119.1 GCA_024637275.1 Acidimicrobiia bacterium | reverse complement strand
TCAACCGTCATTACATCCTGGACATGCATCATGTCTCCTTTACGACAAGCACGTCGCACTGCGCAAAGTGCAACACACGATGCGCAGTGCTACCTAAAAAGAACGAAGCGAGTTCGGATCGGCCGCGCGACCCGACCACGGCCAGGTCGCAACCATGCTCGGCAGCGAAGTCGATCAAAACATCAGGCGGGTACCCGCGAACCGAGTGCTCTTCCACCTGCACACCCTGGCTCCGGATCTTCTCGACGACCGGAGCGATCACCTTCCACACTTCGTCGATCTGCGCCTGCTCGATGTCCCCGATCTGAATGGGGGCAACGCCCACAGCCTGGAGCAGGTTCGGTGACATGTGGACCGCGTAGACCGCATGCAGTTCAACCTCAAGCGCCTGAGCTAGCTGGCCGGCCCGTTCGAGCGCCGAGACCGAATATGACTGCTCATCGACTCCGACGACGATCATGCCTGTCCCTCCCATGACTCGGGGGGAAAGGCTGCTTCCTGTTTGGCGGCCAATCGGGCCGCATAGGCGGCCGCTTCTGACCGGCGGCTCATCTCCAGCTTGGCCAGCAGATTCGACACGTAGTTCTTGACGGTTTTCTCAGCGAGATACATTTCTTCGGCGATCTGCCGATTGGTGAGCCCGTCAGCGATGTGGAACAGGATTTTCGATTCCTGGGGGGACAGTCTGGCCAGCAGAGGATCAGATGGACTGTCACCGCGCAGTCGGGCAAAAAGTTTGTCAGTCATCTCGGCGTCGAGCAGCGATTCACCGGTCGCGACGCGCCGGATATTTTCAATGAGCGCCGAACCGTCAATCCGTTTGAGTACGTACCCGGAGGCGCCAGCCATGATGGCCGACATAAGCGCTTCCTCGTCGGCGTACGAGGTCAACATGAGAACGCGAACCTCGGGCCAGCGCGAGCGGATCTCACGACAGGCTTCGACTCCCGACCCGTCGGGTAGCCGAAGATCAAGGATCACTACGTCGGGACTGTGGTAGCCCGTGCGGCGAATTGCCTCAGCAACGGTCCCGGCCTCGCCGACCACCTCAAAGTCATCCTGCGACTCCAGCAGGGCGCGAATCCCTCTCCGCACCAATTCGTGATCGTCAACGAGAAGTAGCTTTACCGACATATAAACAAATCTACTGACACCTCCACACATATGCCCAAAGGGATCGCCACAATCCCCTAGAGCACAAAGTCCCAAACCATCGATGGCGGGCCTCGGCGACGGGCACAGTAGTGTGTCGGCAATGCTCCAGCGCCCCGACCATATCTCGGACCTCATAGAAGCGGCTGCCAGCGTTGTCGGTCAGTCCGACCTCCGAGCTGTCCTCTACGAGACCGTTGAAGCGGCCATGCACATGACCGGAGCACGATACGGAGCCCTCGGCGTAATCGGGCAGCATCAGTCCCTCGTTGAGTTCCTCCATGTGGGCTTGACGCCGGGCCAGGCGCACCTCATTGGACCCTTGCCAACTGGCCGTGGGGTGCTTGGAACACTCATTCGGTCGACGGATACCATCCGACTCGACAAATTGCAGGACCACCCCGATTCGGTCGGATTCCCGGCCAACCATCCGCCTATGGGCAATTTCCTGGGCGTCCCGGTACGTCTCGGCTCTCATGTGTACGGCAATCTGTATCTCACCGAAAAACCCGGAGGATTCACGGCGGCAGATCAGGATCTGATCGAGTCCCTTTCGGTGGTCGCAGGAGCCGCCGTAAGCACTGCCCGTCTCCAGGCTCGTCTGAAACGAACCGCCGTCGTCGAAGACCGCGAACGAATCGCCCGCGACCTGCACGATGCGATCATCCAGGATCTCTTCGCGGTGGGTTTGTCGTTGCAGGGTATGAGCCTCCGGGTCGAAGACCTAGAACTTCGGACGATGCTCACCGAGTCCGTCGAACGTCTTGACAATGCGATATCTGAGCTGCGCCGCTTCATCTTCGGGTTGCGGCCACCGGTTTGGTCGGGTCGCAATCTCCGGACAGAACTAGCCGACTTGATCGGTCAGCTCTCGGACTCCTACGAGACGATTGTCGACCTTCAGGTGCCATCCGACCTCCGGACAATCGATCCGGGAACGGTCGAGACCGCCGTGCAATTGGTGCGTGAAGGCGTATCCAACGCCCTCCGCCATTCCGGGTGTCAAGCCGTGACCGTCTCAATCGATACGGTCGACACAGATCTGATGATGCTCATTGCCGACGACGGCGTCGGCTTTGACCCGGCCACCGTCAACCGGGGAATGGGGTTGGACAATATGACGCAACGTTCCGCCGACGTCGGCGGCTCCGTCGATATCCGCAGTCAGGTGGGCGCCGGGACTACGATTTCGATCCGCTTGCCTGCCTGACAACGTCCAAACGCGGCGGTGGCTGATCCAGTCCGGCGGCGACCCGATCGACAAATGACTTCACGCATGCCTCGGTGAGTCGATGGAACAACGATGGGTCCGCACCGGGAGGCAACCGATACGATCCCCGCAAGCTGATCTGACATCGGCTCGGACCGATCGGAGCCACAACAAGATCTCCTTCCAGTGCAGCAAATAGACCGGCCGGTCCGTCGGCGGTCCACTCGATAACCATCACCGTATGGCTCGACTTATGGATCGGCTCCGTCACGTTTAGCCGGACCGACGTTGCCACCAGATCCTTACCAACCAGTCGACTCCGCAACGATTCAGCGTTCCGGTACGCCTCGGTTGCCCAGGTATCGAGGTCAAGGGTGCCGAGGCGGTCCCCGATGGCTTCGCACGGCCGGCTGACATTGGCGAAGTAGTAGACGAACATCGCTAAATCCTTCCGCCGTCATCTGCGACGGTTTCGATGCGAAACGTTTTCATGTTGACAACGTACGACCTCGAGCCACATGATTCCTAGGGCACTACGGCACACCGCCATGGGCTGACCGTCCGCAAACACGTCCCGAGCTGCAGATCTCAACTATCGGCTCATGGGACCGGGCCAAACGGCCCTGCCCGCCCCATCGATCCACCTGACACACTGGCCCAATGATTGATTGGAAAGAACGTGCTGCTTGCCGGGGTATGGAACCATCCGTGTTTTTCCCACCGACCGGAGACCGTAAGGCGCTCGCCCGAGCGCGCGCCATTTGTGAGGGGTGCCAGTCCCAAGCCGACTGTTTGGCGACCGGAATCGACCAGACCGATGGCATTTTCGCCGGTACGACGCCCCGACAACGAAAGTCCCTGGTCTCAGTCGGCTACTGACGGCAAATCGGCAAGTTCGGGGGACCAACCCTGCCGGGTTTTCTTGATGCGCACTCGACCGTCAACCACTACAACACCCTGACCAGGCTCTCGTACGATCACCGGATTCAGGTCCATTTCGGCCAACTCCGGCACTGCCTCGATGAGAGCCGAAACCCGCAGGAGCGCTTCCTCTACGGCCGGGACGTCACCAGCCGGGTGTCCCCGGTAGCCATCGAGTAGTTTGGCTGATTTGATCCCGGTCACCATCTGTGTCGCTTCGCGATCCGTGATCGGAGCCACGCGGAACACCACGTCCTTGAGCAGTTCGACGAAGACCCCACCCATCCCGAAAACGAGCAGCGGGCCGAACGATGGATCCTCCGACATTCCAATGAGCACTTCAATGCCTTCAGGGACCATTTCCTGGATCAGAACCCCTTCGGCGTCGCCTACCAGCTTCATGATGCGGTCATACTCCTTGCCAACTGGCCCGGATCCTGTCACGTTGAGAACTACGCCTCCAATGTCCGACTTGTGCAGGGCACTTGGGGCAATCAGCTTCATGGCCACCGGGCCGGCGATGCCGGCGGCGGCCGCCACCGCAGCCTTCCGGGACTTGACCACGGCCGATTGAGGCGTCTGAATACCGAACGCTCCCAGCAGACCCCGAACTTCATCATCGCTAAGCCAGCCACCGTCTGGACCCAACCGGGCGAGCGCCTCGCTTACGAGTTGTTTGGCGGCATCAGGATCAGCATCCGTGAACACGGGGACTTCGCCATAAGGCGTCCGACGCCATTCGGCATAAGCCGCGGCCCTTGCCAGCGCTTTGGCCGCCGCTTCTGGGAACTCATAGGCAGGGATCGTCATAACTTCATTGCGCATCGAGGCCCGGCCCGAACCGGACTCCATGAGGACGGCCAGCTGAGTCTTTCCGGAGGTGATTGCTGCCTCCAGGACTGGGACGCCCACGTCGGGGCCGTTCTCGATCGTCTGAATGTGGATCGTGATGATCGCGTCAATTTCATCGGAGGCACCAAGGACCTCGGCCACGTGCCCATACTGAGAAGGCCCGGCCGAAGCGATGAGATCGACAGGGTTAGTAACCGATGCCTCGGCAGGCAGTCCTACCCGCAGCTCGGCCTGGAGGTCATCACTGAACACCGGCAACTCAAGCCCGGCCGCTTCTAGCGCGTCGGCTGCCAGGATGCCCGGACCTCCGGCATTGGTCACTACCCCGACCCGCCGACCGTTGGGCAGTGGCTGGTTGGCGAGAAGCGAGGCAACGGCGAAGAGTTCTTCGATGGTATCGGTCCGAATCATTCCCGTCTGAGCGCTCAACGCGTCGACTGCGGCGTCAGCGCTCGCCAAAGCGCCCGTATGGGAGCTCGCCGCCCGGGATCCGGCTTTCGACCGTCCGGATTTCACAGCCACGATGGGCTTTTTCCTCCCGATTCGACGGGCTATCCGTCCGAATTTGCGCGGGTTGCCGAACGATTCCAGGTACATCACGATTACGTCAGTGGCAGGATCTTCTTCCCAGCTGAGGATCAGGTCGTTACCGGATACGTCCGGTTTGTTCCCGATCGATACGAACTGTGAAATGCCAATGTCGTGACGGGTGGCGTAATCAAGGATGGCAATGCCCAAGGCCCCTGACTGGGACAACATCGCGACATTTCCCCGGGGCGGATACACCGGGGCGAATGTGGCGTTGAGATTCACGGCCGGATCCGTGTTCACCAGCCCCATACAGTTCGGTCCGATCATCCGCATGCCAGCCGAACGAACTAACTGGACGAGTTCTTGCTCAAGCGCCGCCCCCGCCTCGCCGACTTCTGAGAAGCCAGCCGAAATCACAACGAGACCGCGCACACCTTTGGCCGCACATTCGCGAACTACGTCGAGTACGGCAAACGCAGGAACCGCAATGATGGCGAGGTCGACGGTGCCGGGAATCTCAGTGACCGACGGATACGCCCGTACCGATCCCACCACTTCGGTTTGCGGGTTGACCGGGTACACGACCCCGGAGAATCCACCTTGCAGCAAATTGGCGAACAGTCGCCCTCCGATCGACCCTACGGTTCGCGAAGCGCCTACCACCGCGATCGAGCGCGGATAGAACATCGGCAAAATCGACGCAGCAATGGCGCGCTGTTCTCGGCGAGCATCAGCCGCTTTGGCATCTTCGGATGCGCCGACCGGGAACTCGACGTTGTAGACGCCCTCTTCCAGGCTTCTCGTGAGCGTGTAACCCGAGTTGCGGAACACCCGCATCATGGAGAGATTGTCAGGCAGGACGTACGCCTGGAACGATTTCACGCCGTGGGACCGGGCGTAAGTGGTGAGAATCTGGAGTAGCTGGGTACCGATGCCTCTCGAGTGTTGATCGTCGGCTACGACAAAAGCCACCTCGGCCTTGGTTGGGTCATCAGGGTCGCGGTCGTAGCGGCCAACGCCGACCATTTCGTCGTCGTGAAACACCACAACCGCCATGCGCGACTCGTAGTCAACGGTCGTAAAGAACTCGACCTCCGCGTCGGTAAGACGCTCCTTGGCGCGAAAAAACCGGTAATAACGTGATTGCGTTCCGAGTCGCTCGAACAACTTAACGAGCGATCCGGCATCACTTGCCTTAATCGGTCGAAATCGGCCGACTACCCCGTCGCGTAACACAACATCTAGTTCGTATTCGATTGGATAATCCATCAGTCTTCCTTTGTGCAAAATTTGAGAACTCTGTCGAGCGACCACGCGTTGACGCACTGGTCTGGATCGAGCCAGCCTCGCTGGGCTTGCTGCACACCCCACCGCATGTAATTGAGCTCAGGTACCCGATGGGCGTCTGTATCGACAATGAATCGCACGTTCCGACCACGAGCTTTCCGGATGACGTCGCTGGTGGCGTCAAGTCTTTCCAGGTGCGAGTTGATCTCAAGGGCAACCCCGGTGGTCTCCGCTCCCTCGAGCACTGCGTCGACGTCGAATTCGATCCCTGGCCGTCGCCCAATCATTCTTCCAGACAGGTGTCCGATCGTCCGCACGGCCGGATTACCCATGGCCGTCAGCAGCCTGATCGTCTGGCGTTCGGCTGGCAAATCAAAATGAGAGTGCACCGAGGCAACCGTGTAGTCAAACCCGGACAGGAAGTCGGCGTCGTAGTCGACGTGGCCGTCGGGGTCGATGTTGAGCTCGGTTCCGTGCAGTAGGTGGATCGAGGGGAATTGGTCAGCGAGTTCACGCAGTTGCCCTCGCTGATCGAGCATCTGCTCCCGACTGGCCCCATTGATCGTGAGGTCCTCGGCATGATCGGTTATGGCCATGTATGCATAACCACGATCCACGCAGCCTTGGATCATTTGGATCAGCGAGTCTTCTCCATCCCCCGAGAGATCCGAGTGGACATGGAGATCTCCACGGATCATATCGAGGCTGACGAGAGACAGAGGCGCGTCTGCGGCCGCTTCGATCTCGCCCGTATCTTCGCGAAGCCGGGGCGACACATAGGAGAGCTCGAGGGCCTCGTAGATTTCGTTTTCTGTTGCTGCGGCTATCACGGCACCCGTTTCGGCATCCGCCAGCGCATACTCGTTGAGGGTCCACCCTTTATTCATCGCTCGTTGCCGGAGGGCAATATTGTGAGCTTTTGATCCGGTGAAGTACATAATTGCGGCTCCGAATGATTCCGGCGCGATCACCCGCACATCAATCTGCAAGCCGGCATGGGTAAGAAAGGCGACCTTCGTATCTCCATCGGCGATGATCTCCCCGACGACAGGAAGGTCACGCACCCGGTTGGCAACTGGCTGCGGGGTAGCTGTCGCAACCAGAATGTCAACGTCGGCCACCGTGTCACGGAGGCGGCGAAGGCTGCCGCAGATTTTGACGCCGACCACCCCTTCTACCCCGGCTAGCTCGGCGGCTACTCGCTCGGCCACCGGGACGGCTTCGGCGATCGGAGTGCGCCGATCCTTGCCGGACATGCCGAGCCGCCCGATCGCTTTGGCGAGTTTCTCTTCGGTTTTGGCTCCGAGGCCGGCGACACCACGCAGTTTCTCTTGGGCGATCGCTTCGGTGAGTTTGTCTACGGAGTCAACGCCCAGTTCGTCACGCAACTTCGCCGCAGTTTTGGCCCCGAGTCCGGGAATCTTGACCATCTGTCGATAATCAGGTGGGAAGGCCGCCCGAAGCCGATCAAGTTTTTCGATTCCGCCCCGGTCAACGAACTCGGCGATCTTGTCTGCCGTGGACTTTCCGACCCCTTTGAGGCCGATGAGCTCCGCTTTC
>JAGXFS010000118.1 GCA_024637275.1 Acidimicrobiia bacterium | reverse complement strand
GAGGCCCGGAAGCACATTCCCGATCACCCACCCAGCTACTACATGAAACAGCTCTATTACGACACGATGGTCTTCCAGCCGACCTATTTGCGTCATCTCATCGATATCGTTGGGTCCGACCGGGTCATGCTTGGAACCGACTACCCGTTCGATATGGCAGAGACCGATCCGAACGGCCTCATCGACGGCGTGGAAGGCTTGACCGATTCCGAACGCCAGGCCATCCGAGGAGGCACCGCTGCCAGCCTGTATGGCGTGTGAGCACCAAACTGACGCCACCCCATCATCGAGGTAGGTTTCGACTGCATGCACCGGAGGACCCGTGCGATATCTGAAAGAGCCACTTCCCCCGACTGAAGAAGTCACCCAGGAAATCCGCGCGACCGTCAGCCGGATCCTTTTGGACGTCGAACGCGAAGGAACGACGGCCATTCGCCGCTACTCCGAGCAGTTCGACAACTGGTCCCCCGCCTCGTTCCGGGTTTCGACCGAAGCGATCGAACGGGCCTACAACGACATGGACGACAACGTTCGGAACTCCTCCCGGTTCCTCATCGACCAGGTCACGAACTTTGCCCGACTCCAACGGGCCACCTTGACCGATTTTGAGGCGGAAACCCTCCCCGGGGTCATCCTCGGTCAGAAGTGGATCCCCATTACCAACGTCGGTGCGTACTCCCCCGGCGGCTACTACCCGCTGATCGCGTCGGCAGTCATGACGGTCGCCACCGCCAAGGTTGCCGATGTCCCGCGGGTTCTCGCCACGGCGCCTCCCCGCGACCAGGACGGCATGCATGGGCCGCAACTGTGGGCGATGGTCGAATCGGGAGCCGACGAAATCTTTTGCGTAGGCGGGGTACAGGCGATGGCCGCCATGGCGTTCGGAATCGAAGACGCCGAACCGGTCGACATGATCGCCGGACCAGGAAACGCCTACGTCGCCGAAGCCAAACGCCAACTGTTCGGGAAAGTCGGGATCGACCTGCTGGCCGGCCCCACCGAAATCATGATCATCGCCGACGACTCGGCTGACCCGGCGATTCTGGCTTGTGATCTGCTCGGACAAGCCGAACATGGCCCCACTTCGCCCGGGATCCTGGCGACAACATCCGAGGAGATCGGGCGCGAAACCATCCGGGAAGTTCACCGGTGGCTGGAAACCTGGCCAACCGCCGAGATGTCGAGTCGATCGTGGCGTGACTACGGAACCGTCATCGTGGTCGACGACGACGAGGAACTGCGCCAGGTAGCCGACGAGATCGCCCCCGAACACCTCGAGGTGCATACCCGCAACCCGGACTGGTTCGTCGAGCGACTCACCAACTATGGCGGGCTATTCATCGGCACCCATTCAACGGTTGCCTATGGCGACAAAGCCATGGGAACCAACCACACGCTTCCCACGAGGAAAGCCGCTCGCTACACCGGCGGCTTGTGGGTGGGAAAGTTCCTCAAAACGGTGACCACCTCCCGATGCACCCCGGAAGGTTCGTACATGGTCGCCGAACACTCGGCTGTCGTTGCCGACGCCGAACTCATGGAAGGCCACGCGGTGAGCGCACGTCTGCGCCTCAACCCCGAGTACTTCCCCGACATCATGGAGTACATCAGTGATTAACGAACGTCGAGTCACCGTTATTACAGGAGCGAGTCAAGGCATTGGTGAAGTCATCGCCCACACGTTCGGCACTGCGGGAGATGCGGTGGTCCTCGCGGCTCGCAACACCGACAATCTCGAACGGGTCGCCGCCGACGTCGAGCGGGCCGGTGGGGACCCGCTCGTACTCGCCACTGACGTCACCGACGCCGAAAGCGTCGAATACACCATGGCCAAGACCGTCGAGACCTTCGGGCGGATCGACGTCGTCGTGGCCAACTCTGGAGTTGGTGGGCCGAGCGGTGTGCTGTGGAAGCTCGACCCTGATGAATGGGATGCCGCCTTCGAGGTCAACGTCAAAGGCGTCTTTCTGACTGCCCGGGCGGCTATCCCGCATATGATGCACGCGGGCTCCGGGTCGTTGGTGATCATCGGGTCGATATCTGGCAAACGACCCCTCTTCGGTCGGACTGCCTACACCTCGACCAAGGCTGCCCTGGTCGGTCTGACCCGGACGCTGGCCATCGAAGCCGGACCCCACAACATCCGGGTCAATCTCATCTCGCCGGGATTCGTCGCGGGACCCCGGATCGATTGGGTCATCAAAGCCCAGGCTGAAGCGCGCGGGGTCGACGCCGTAACCGTCCGGCGAGAGTTCGAAGCCGAGTCGCCGCTCGGTCAACTGACCTCACCCCAGGCGATCGCTGACGCGGCGGTCTTTCTCGCCTCACCACAAGCATCCGCAATCACCGGAGCCGACCTGAACGTCAATTCCGGTGTCGTCATGTATTAGTCATGTATTAACTGGAGGAGACCCATGCCACGCCTTATCGACCTGTCCCAGCCGATCTACGAAACGATGAAGGTCTATCCGGGCCATCTCAAAACTGTGACGTTCCAGCATGTCACGCACGAAGAAACCGCCCCGAGGTTCGATAGCGAGTTCTCGTTTCAGACCCTCGGTTTCATGCTCAACGACAACGGGCCGACCCACGTTGACTCGTTCTCGCACCTCGACCCGGATCCGGATGCATTGACAATCGACCGGATGAACCTCGACCTCTTCTACGGGCCAGCGATCTGCCTGGACGTGTCGCACGTCCCGGAGATGACGGATATCACCAGCGATCACCTCGACGAAGCATTGGCGAAGTCGGGTCTAACGCTAAACGAGGGCGACCATTGCTTCTTCTACACGGGGACGTACGACAAATACGCCGGTAAAAACGAATACCTGACCAACTTTGCCGGTTTGGGCGAGTCCGGCGCCAAATGGATCGTCGACAAGGGGATCAAAACATTCGGCGTGGATTCACCGACCCCGGACAACCCGACGTCAAAGATCTATCCGATCCACCTCATGTGCCGCTACGAGAAGAAGACTCACTACGAGAACCTCATCTTGACCGAGGTGGTCGGGACTCGGTTCACGTTCGTCGGCTTTCCACTGAAGGTAGTCGGAGCCCACGGAGGGCCGACCCGGGCCGTTGCACTCGTCGATGATTGACGCGACCGCGCTACAACAGCAAGCGGTCTTCGTACGCAACGCGCGAAAGTAGGTGGGGTTCGTCGTCGGTGATCAACACCATGTCTTCGATTCGAACGCCACCGCCACCGCGAACGTCCGGGACCCAAACCAACGGTTCGACGGCAAACACCTGGTTCGGTTGGAACTCGTACACTGTGGCCCCAGGCAGGGTTTCGCCGATGTATGGGGGTTCGTTGGCCCCCATGCCGATGCCGTGCCCAATGAACAAACTGAATAGGTGATCGGCCAGCCCGTGATCGCCAATCTTGTTGATGATGGCGTCGGCGCAGTCTTGATTGGTGTTTCCTGGCCGCATCATGGCGATACCAGCCATCAGCCCCTCGTAGACCGCCGTGTAGATCTTCTTCTGGTCCTGTGAGGGCTTACCGACAATGGTTGTTCGGCCGATGTCTGCGAAGTAGCCGTTCCACATGGCACCGATGTCGATGAACACGAGGTCACCATTGCGCACGATCTTGTCGGTTGCGAGGCGGTGGGGCGGCGACATGTGTTCCCCCGAAGCCACAAACGGGGTGATGACATGGGCCATTTCGCCGCCAAGGTAGAAGAGGGTCTGCATGGCGTCGCCGGCAATCTCGAGTTCACGACGACCGGCCTTCGTGCCGTCGAGGGCTCGCTGGGTCACCGAGTCGCCGATTGCGCAGGCTTCCTCGATGATCGCTACTTCGATATCGGATTTGATCCATCGGGCTTGCTGCATGACCTCGTCGCCGTCGACAAGTTCTAAATCGGGGAGATGACTACCAAGCGCCTGAATGAAACTGATGTTTGCCTGATCGACTGCCAACTTGCCCGACGTCAGACCGCGGTTGGCCAGGATTGGCGACAGGATGTCTTTCACAAACCCGTCGACTAGCTCTCGCTGTTCCATAATCGGTACCGCATGAGCTTCACCGATCCAGGACATACCGGCTCGGGCTTTGTCGATTTCGCCGCCAGATCCCAACAGAATCGGGCTTTCGCCCGGCACGAGAATCGCCCCATTGAGCGACGTCGTCTTGCCCGCAATGAGCTGGGCTCGCAGCGCAGTTAGATACCGGACGTTCTCGTCTTTCCAGACGAGCAGACCATCGGCCTCCGAGTCAGCTAGGGCTTGGTGGGAGCGTTCGACGCGTTGGCGGCGCAGTTCGGCAAAGTCGTAACGGTCTTCCCAATCAACCGCGAAAGGCCCTTTGGCGTATCTGCTCATGGCGCTCGGAACCGCCGCTTCCTGGTCAGCTACCAGGAGGGTTGGAAATGACCCGATCCGGGGCAATCTTGACCATTACCCGCTCGCTCTGAATCGGGTTCGGATAATCGTCCACCCCGAGGTACTTCTTGGCGAGGCTGTCGATATGGTCCCGGGCGACGTCGCCGGTCACGGTCTCGACCACCTTGCCGCGCACCTCGGACCAACTCCACGGGTTGCCGGTTTCCTGAATGAGCACGGTCACAGTTGGGTTGCGCTGCATGTTCTTGAACTTGGCGCGATGAACCTCTGTGTTGATGAGGATGTGACCTTCGTCATCGATCCCACACCACATCGGATGGCTCTGAATAGACCCGTCCTTGTTCAGGGTGCTGAGCACCGCGAAGTGTTTGCCCGATGCCAAGGTGCGCGGCTTTCCATCCAACATGTATTCGGTCTCCTCGTCGTTCTGTGCAACCGAGACTAACGACCTGAACAACCCAACGTCGGCCGCCCTCAGCCGTCGCAGCTCGCTGGGCCTCAAGGAATCGTTCGATCCTGCAATCGTTTGCTAGCGTCCGACAACGTCGATAGGAGATCAGTTGTTGGAGCCTGGGGTCGGATGGGCGTTGGTCTCCGCTTTGGGCTTCGGGTTCACCCAGCTGATGAACCGCAAATCGAATCTGCTCACCGATGCATTCCGCACCGCGTTTGGTCTCCTGGTATTCGTTGAACTGATTCTGGTTGGCCGCTTGTTTGTCACCGGCGACTTTCGCCTTTTGACAGATGCTCCCCTCAAGTCTCTGGCGTTCTTCGCGACCAGCACGTCGATTCATTACGGGGTGGGCTGGACCCTCCTTGCACTCAGCCAGCAGAAGATCGGCGTAGCTCGCACCGGGGCTCTCGTTTCGGTCGCTCCGGTAGTCGCGGTCCTGCTGGCGATTCCAATCCTCGGCGAATCCCTCTCGCCGATCAGCTTCCTCGGGGTCCTGGCTAGCGCCGCCGGGGTGGCGATCATCTCGATCAGCCGCGCCCCGGGCGGTGGCGGCTGGACCAGTCCCTGGCTGGCACTCATGGTCGCCAGCCTTTGGGGCACCTCTCCGATGCTCATTCGCAAAGGTCTGGAAGGATTCAATGAGCCGCTTATTGGACTGACCGTAGGCCTGGGAGCTGCGCTAACTCTGCATGCGATCGGTCTGACCGTGGCGGGGGTGTGGAAGCGGCCAGCCTTGCCGAGAGCGGCGTATGGGTGGATGATGCTCGGCGGCCTAACTGGAGCGATTGGCATTGGAGCGCAGTGGGTTTCGTTCGGTCTCACCACCATTGCCATCGCCATTACCGTCCAGCAACTGGCCACCCTGGTCATCATCGCTCTCGCTCCCGTAATTTTCGACGCCAAGTTCGAAAAACTGACTAGACCTCTGATCATCGGCACGTTGTCAATGTTGAGCGGATCGGCCATCGTCGTCTGGCTCGGATGACCCCTTGATTCATCCCCCATCACCACCTAGCGTCGGGTTATGCGGAGATGGGTCAACGTAGAACTCAAAGCATGAGGGCGGCCATGATGTATGGGCAGGGCGATCTCCGCATGGAGGACGTCCCGGCACCCGAACCGGGCCCGGGCGAGCTCATGGTCCGGGTCACGGCCGCGGGCATCTGTGGCACCGACTTTGGCGAGTTCACGTACGGACCCAAACTATTCTCGATCGACGAGGCGCATCCCGTCACCGGGCACAAGGGTCCGGTAATTCCTGGACACGAGTTCGGCGGTCGAGTCGTCGGCGTCGGATCTGGTGTTACCAACTTCTCGCCAGGCGACTTGATAGCTAGTGGAGCCGGGGTGTCGTGCGGCAGGTGTCCGGCCTGCCTCAGTGGATCGACCAACCGTTGCGTCAACTACTGGACCGTTGGACTGAACCGCCACGGAGCTCTCGCTGAATTCGTCACGGTTCCGGCCTCATGCTGTTTGGAGGTCGCTTCGCTCGGTTTGAGCGAAGCGACGGTGTCCCTGCCTCAGCCGATGGCCATCGCCGTGCACGCCATGCGTCGCGGGCGCCCCGAGCCCGGCGCGGAGGTCACCGTCGTCGGTGCCGGAGGCATCGGGACGTTTCTCGTCTACGCCCTCCTCGCTGGCGGCCACCCGGTTACCGTGATCGACATCGACCGGTCGAAACTCGCAATCCCGGCCGCTCTGGGAGCTAGGACAACCACCAACCCCAATGAGCTGCGAACAGTGCCGGTTACTTACGAAGCCAGCGGAAGCACCCCTGGTTTGCGGACCGCGTTGGCGGCAACGGCCCATGGCGGAAGAACGGTCGTCGTTGGACTTCAGAAGACGGACGCCACAATCGACCTGCACGACCTCAGCATCACTGAACGCGAATTGGTCGGCACCAACGCCCACCGTTTCGGCGAAGATTTCGAGATGGCTGCCCGCCTCGTCGGCGACCGTGACGGCGACTGGTCGGACTTCATGGGCGTCCCACGTCCGCTTGAAGACCTCACGGCCGTGGTCCTCCCGGCGATGGCGGATGGATCCTCGACCCAGATCAAGCACGTTTTTGACCCCGAGCTCTAGGTCAACCAGGTACGACCGGCGTCAAGACGTGAGCTGGCCGATCTGGTCCCAAATGGATCGACACCTCTCCGCCAAACACGTCGGCAGGTCGGTCGCGCGGATCGTCGTGTAGGAACGGACCGCATCCAGTGAACGCGTTCTTGAAGTTCGACAACTTGGCTTCTGCCATCACCCCTTCGTAGGCGTAGTCCGTGCCTTTGACCTGGAGTCCGACCGAATATCCGGCTGGGACGACGATCGACGTCGGCCAGATCTCAATGTCGAGCTCATACACCTCGCCGGGTTCCAGTGGCTGCTGTTCGTCGTGGGAGTGATAGGGCCG
>JAGXFS010000117.1 GCA_024637275.1 Acidimicrobiia bacterium | reverse complement strand
TCGGCCGGGGAGCCCGACTTACGAGGCGAGTTCGGAGAGGTTGGCCGGGATCTGCTCGTTCATGACCTCGCGGAGGAGGTCCATGGCTGCGATGATCTTCGGCGATGTAACCGAGTAGTAGACCTTCTGCGCATCCTTGCGAGATTGCACCAAACCCTTTTCGCGCAGCACGGCAAGGTGCTGGGAAACGTTGGCCTGGGGAAGGTCGAGATCGTCACAGAGGTCCATGACCGCCAGTTCACCGTCGCGTAATGCGTTGATGATCAGCAGGCGCTTCGGGTCGGCGAGACCCTTGCAGACGCTGGCGTGCAACTGGGTTAGTTCCGTCTCAATTGCTGACATAGGTGTCCATGATCGCACAGATCCGCCCAGAAGAAAAGCTTGCGGTCGTTGCAATTCCTCTTGACAACTTCTGGAACAGCCATGAATATGCGCATGTTCGCATATGTGTATATGCGCGACCGGAGGAGACTTTCATGACCACGACCGACCTCGAGGATGCGGTAGCAGCGGCAGCTGAACCTGCCCCGGACGACACCGTGAAGCCAAAAGAGAAGATGGTGCTTATCGCCGCGTCCGGTGATCTGGACAAGGCGTGGCCCGTCATGATCCTGGCCACCACCGGTGCCGCCTATGGGATGGACGTCACCGTCTTCTTTACGTTCTGGGGCCTCGGCATTCTTAAACGACCCGATGCCGGAATCACCGGAGACGACTGGCGCCAGAAGATGATGTCGGTATTCAAGAAAGGCTCACCTGCGGGCCTTCAGCTTTCAACCATGAACTTTGGCGGAATCGGCGCCAAGCTCATGAAAGATCTGGCAGACGACAAGAAGGTCGCGTCGGTTCAAGAACTGCTCGAACTCGCCCAGGGGATGGGCGTCAAACTGTGGCCGTGCCAGATGACGATGGACCTCATGGGCCTTGAGCTCGACGACATGATCCCCGGACTTGACGACCCGGCCGGCGCCGGCTCGGCCATCTCGCTAATGAAAGAAGCCTCGATCTCGCTCTTCATTTAGAGAGATCCACACCACCAAGTTTATGAAAGGAACCAAATCCCATGGCTGACAAAGTTGTAGACGCACGAGGCCTTCAGTGCCCGATGCCGGTAATCAAGGTTGCGCAAGGCATCAACGAGATCACCTCCGGTCAGACGCTCGAAGTTATTGCCACCGACAATGGTGCACTTTCCGACATCCCATCCTGGTCGAAGGATATGGGGCATTCGCTCAAGGAACAGTTCTCCGAGGCCGGTGAGCATCACTTCATCATCGAAAAGTCTTAGTTAGGCACATCTGCCAGTCGTGCGGAGCCTCCGGGCCGGCGCGATAGCCTGTCCGTTCGCACTGCAAGGAGTTCTGTTGGTTGTCTGTTTCGGTGGTGAAGTAGCGTGAGATATGGCTTCGTCATTGATCAGCACAAGTGCATTGGTTGCCACGCATGCACGGTGGCTTGCAAAACGGAGCATGACGTTCCGCTGGGCGTCAACCGAACCTGGGTCAAGTATGTCGAGAAGGGCGCCTGGCCAGATTCCACCCGGGTGTTCTCGGTCATGCGATGTAATCACTGTACGGATGCCCCGTGCGTCACCATCTGCCCGACTCGAGCTCTGTTCAAGCGCGACAATGGGATTGTCGACTTCAATACCGACTCTTGTATCGGCTGCAAATCGTGCATGCAGGCCTGCCCGTACGACGCCCTCTACATAGATCCCCACGAACACACCGCCCAGAAATGTAACTACTGCTCGCACCGGACTGAGATTGGCCTTGAACCGGCCTGCGTAGTGGTGTGCCCCGAGCAAGCGATCATCGCGGGAGACCTTGAGGACCCGACGACCAAAATCGCCCATCTGGTTCGAACCGAAAAGACCAGTCAGCGTGCCGTTGAACAGGGAACCCGACCCAACCTCTATTACATGGGAGCTGACGAGGCAAGCCTTGATCCGCTCGCTGCCCAGCCCCTGACGCACGGGGGGATCTGGAAAGACAGTGACTCCTTCTTGACCGTCGACCCGACTGCCGACAGCCACTCCACTCACCTTCAGGCCGATAGCGGCGCACCTCCGCGAGTGGTGTACAACGTCGAGCATCCCATGCCCTGGGGTTGGCGGGTCTCCTCATACTTCCTGACCAAGGGGATTGCGGCTGGCCTGGTATTGGCCGTCGCGATGGCCATGTTGGCCGGGGCAGCAACGGACAATGCCTTTACCGCTTGGGTGGTTCCGTTGGTGGCAGGACTCTTCCTGGCACTGACCGGCGTTCTGCTGGTTTGGGACCTGAAGCGACCTGACCGGTTCTACTACCTGCTGACGCGCGGTAACCCTGGATCGTGGCTCGTCAAAGGTGCCTACATCCTGTCCGCCTACGCCGCCCTCATGGGCGTGTGGTTCCTGGCCGGGGTGTTCGGCATGGATTCGGTAGTTCGGGTTTGTGTGTGGATCGGCGTGCCGCTGGCGCTGGCCTTGTCCGGATACACCGCCTTCCTGTTCGGTCAGGCCGAGGCCCGGGACCTCTGGCAGTCACCGATGCTGCTGTGGCACATGCTGGCCGGGGCATTTGCGGTCGGCGGCGGGTTTGCGCTCGTACTCTCGCTCTTTTTTAGTCTTTCCGAAACGGCCACGACGGCGTTCACCTGGACGATGGTCGGGGGAGCGGCTTCTCTCGGTGCGATCGCCTGGGGTGAACTGGTGTCTCGGCATCCAACTCGCAACATCACCGAAGCTGTCCACCATATGACCCAGGGTGTGTATCGAACCGAATGGTGGGTCGGAGGAATTTTGCTGGGGGTGTTCGCTCCGATTGCCTCTGGCGCACTTGCCATTGCCGGAAACGGCAATGTTGCTATCGCCGCACTTGGTGGCCTGGCCGCTTGTGCGGGGATCTGGTTCTCCGATGATGCCATGGTCAAAGCCGGTCAATCGGTTCCGCTGTCGTGAAAGGCTTGCTCAGATGACTACCGCCAAACGCAATCCGAACGACATTCCCCGCCTGCTTCCCGGCTCGGAACTCACCAACTTCCCGCCCTCGGATCGATGGGATGATTGGGAGGAATACGACGCAAAAGCCTGGCCAACCAAGGTCAAGAAGCAGGTGCGTTACGTCCCGACGACTTGTTTCAACTGTGAGTCTGCGTGCGGTTTGCTGGCCGTTATCGACAAGGAAACTGGCGACGTCCGCCGGTTCGAAGGGAACCCGGCCCACCCGGGTTCGCGGGGCCGGAACTGCGCCAAGGGACCCGCCACTCTCAATCAGATGTACGACCCGGAGCGAATCCTCTACCCAATGAAACGAGTCGGGGAGCGAGGCAGCGGTGATTGGGAACGGGTCAGCTGGGAAGAAGCCCTCGAAGATATCGCCGGTCGGATGCGCAAGGCGTTGCAGGAAGACCGCAACGACGAAATCATGTATCACGTCGGTCGCCCGGGCGAAGACGGCTTCATGGACCGAACCCTCAAGGCCTGGGACGTCGACGGCCACAACTCGCACACGAACATCTGCTCGGCAGGTGCCCGGACCGGGTATGCGATGTGGATGGGCCACGACCGGCCCTCGGCTGACTTCGCTAACGCCCGATTCATTCTTCTGCTGAGCTCTCACCTGGAGACGGGTCACTATTTCAATCCGCACGCCCAGCGGATCATGGAAGCCAAACAAGCCGGCGCCAAGCTCGCAACGATCGACCCGCGCCTGTCGAACACGGCGGCGATATCTGACATCTGGGTTTCGTCATGGCCAGGGACCGAACCCGCCATGCTGCTTGCCATCGCCAAGCTGTTGCTCGATCGTGATCAGATCAACCGCGACTTCATGAAGCGCTGGATGAGTTGGGAACAAACGATGGCCGAGCGTTATCCGGACCGTCCCCAGACCTTCGACGAGTTCGTGGAGATTCTCAAAGAGACGTACGTCACATATACCCCCGAGTGGGCTGCCGAAGAGACTGGCGTGACCGTCGATCGGATTCTCGATATTGCCGCGGGCATTGCCGAGGCCGGAACGAAGTTCGCTTCGCACACCTGGCGTTCGGCCGGTTCTGGAAACCTGGGCGGCTGGCAAACGGCCCGGTGCTTGTGGTTCCTGCATGTTCTGACCGGTTCGATCGGAACCGTAGGTGGAACGGCGCCAAGCGCTTGGGACAAGTTCAAGCCGGCGCACTGGAACACGCCACCGGCACACAGTCGCTGGAATGAGCTGCTCTGGCCAAAGGAATATCCCTTTGCTCATCATGAGATGTCGTTCTTGCTGCCGTACTTTCTCAAAGAGGGACGCGGCAAGGTTGACGTGTACTTCACCCGTGTGTACAACCCGGTATGGACCAACCCGGATGGTTTCTCCTGGATCGAGATGTTGACCGACGAGTCGAAGATCGGCCTCCATGTGGCGATGACGCCCACCTGGTCAGAATCTGCCTGGTACGCCGACTACATCCTGCCGATGGGGGTCGGTTCCGAGCGCCACGACACCCACTCGTACGAGACGCACATGGGCCAGTGGCTCGGGTTCCGTCAACCGGTACTGCGGGTCAACGCCGAACGTGACGGCAAAGTTGTTAATCGGACGTACGAGACCAACCCGGGAGAAGTTTGGGAGGAAACCGAATTCTGGATAGATCTTTCGTGGAAAGTCGACCCGGACGGTTCGCTCGGTATCAAAAAATGGTTCGCTTCCCCCAACGATCCGGACCGGCCGATTTCGGTTGACGAGTACTACGGGTGGATGTTTGAGAACTCGGTGCCCGGTCTCCCGGACAAGGCAGCCGCCGAGAACATGACGCCCCTCCAGTACATGCGCAAGTACGGCGCCGTAGAGGTCGAGCGAGACATCTACAACGTGCAGGAACGTGCTGTCGAAGCGGATTCGATCGGCGAAGACGGCCTGGCCCGGCGCGATGGGAAAGTGGTCGGGGTTAAGGTCGGCGACGAGACCGTCACCGGTTTCGCCTCGCCGACCAAGAAGCTCGAATGGTGGTCCAAGACCATGGACGAATGGGGCTGGAAAGACGAGTCCATCCCCACCTACCTCAAGACGCACGTCTACTGGCGAGATCTCGATCAGGCCGCCGGCCAACGAGTGCTCATTCCCATTTTCCGGTTGCCGACCTTGATTCACACGAGATCGGGAAATGCCAAGTATCTGTACGAGATCAGCCACGGTCATCCGCTCTGGATGAATCCGGTTGATGTGGAAGCTCTCGGTCTTGAATCCGGCCAACTGGTACGGGTCAGCACCGACAACGGTCACTTCGTGATCCGGGTGTGGCGTACCGAGGGGATTCGACCGGGAGTTGTCGCAGCCAGCCATCACATGGGTCGGTGGCGACTCGACGACGAAAAGGGCAACGAACGCTGGTCTTCGGCGCTCGTCGACATCGACAGCCTGGGCGACGGTAAGTGGCGCATGCGTCAGAAGAAGGGCATTGAACCCTTCACGTCGGCCGATCCCGATTCAGAAAGGATCTGGTGGAAGGACGCCGGAGTTCATCAAAACCTGGCTTTCCCGCCCCATCCGGACCCGATATCGGGGATGCACGCCTGGCACCAAATCGTGAACATTGCCCCGGCAGAACCCGGCGATCAGTATGGTGATGTTGTCGTGGACACCAATAAGAGTTTTGCGGTGTACGAGGAATGGTTGAAAAAAACCAAGCCAGGTCCTGGACCTGACGGCACTCGTCGACCAACATGGCTAGCGCGACCTATCAAACCGACGTTGGATGCATATCAAGCCTGAAACCTCATCGTTGGCCGCAGAAGCGGCCGCGCAAGAAGCCAAGACCTGGATTGACCTTTCGAACCAGTGGCAAGGCGACGCTCACTTCCACATCTGGGACGATGTTCCTGGCTCCGAACTAGCCGTCATCGCTCTCTATGACCCTGCCAAGGATCTTGGCAGGAGAATGGCGGTTTGGTCCTATCCGGTTGCTGAACTGGACTTCTCGGACGTGGCTCGTTTCGCCTCCGGTCTTGCTCAAGCCGAGTCGGACGCCTGGGCAAACGACCAGCCCCATGTTGCGACCCGGGCTTATGCAGAGCGGCGCTTCCTCGTGGGCGACCGCATCTTGCATTGGGCCATCCCGTGGCTTGACGCCATCGAGCGTTCCCACCCGGATCGGGCCGACGATGCAGCGAGTACCAAAGAGCGGTTGCTGGCGATCGGGGACCGGATGCGACCCGCCCCGGCGCTGACCGGGTCAGAGGGTCTCGTGGTTCCTGGCTTTGATGGGTACGGACCTTTGACGCCGGACGTACCTCTTGATGAGTTCTTGCTTTCGCTGTGGTCCGGTTCGCTCCTGACCAAGGCCGACATCGCGTCTTCGCGCAACTCCCACGTTAACCGGCGATACCTTCACGCCGACTGGCTGAAGGATGCTGAGACACGTTCGGGACTGGTAAATCACTACAACCGGGCGGCGTTGCGGTGGGAGTCCATGGCTGTCGTGCATCTGGGCACGTCTCAGTTATGGCTCGACCTGGCGAGTCGGGCCAGGAACACCGCTCGATGGATGGCCGCCTGAATCCTCGTTGGGGTAGGCGATCGCAGTTCGAACCGATACCTGGACCCGCTGGTGGCGATCAAGGATCGGCATCGGTCCCGTCCGGGCCCGCAGCAAATGACCATCGTTGAGTCGGACGACATACAACTGGTCGTGGCCGAAGAATTCCCGATCGTGGATCGTCGCGTTGCCGTTTTCGGTGGGTGCCAGCGAAACTGACTCCGGGCGGACCATCACGGAGACATTGCCGTCGAGGGCGGTTGCGAACGTGCCGATGGGTGTCACGACCTTGCCCTGTTTTGCGACGCCCGGCACGAAGTCGGCGTCGCCGACAAAAGCAGCCACGAATCGAGTGCTTGGGTTCAGGTACAGCTCGTCGGGAGTAGCTGCTTGCACGATCGTGCCGTTTTCCATTACGGCCACCACATCGGACAGAGCCAGAGCCTCCTCCTGGTCGTGCGTCACGAATACGGCCGTTGTTTCTGCCTCGCGCAGGATGCTTCGCACCTCGCGGCGGACGCGATCTCGCAATGTTGCGTCAAGGTTCGAGAAAGGTTCGTCGAGCAAGATGACGCCCGGACCGGGCGCTAGCGCCCTGGCCAGTGCAACCCGTTGTTGCTGGCCACCCGACAACTCGTGGGGCATCCGCGTTCCCAGGCCAGCCAATCCAACCATCTCGATAACTTCGCCGACTCGCGGATCGTCGCGACTGGGGAGGCCGAAAGCGACGTTGGAAGCGACGCTCATATGGGGAAACAGGGCGTAATCCTGGAATACCATGCCAACGTTGCGCTTTTCGGGGAGCACGAATGTTGTTGCATCCACGATCCGCCGGCCGTGGATGTCGATGGTTCCGTGGTCGGGCCGCTCGAATCCGGCGATGGCTCGTAGGGCGGTTGTCTTGCCGCACCCGGACGGGCCCAGTAACCCGACCAGGTTCCCCTCCCATACGTCGAGGTTGAAGCCCTGCAGGGCCACCGTGTTTCCGTAGGCCTTGTCGAGGCCCCGGACGCGAATAGCGAGTTCTTGGTCAATCATGATCGGATCGTGCGGGTGGCGATGAGGAACATCGGCACCGCCGAGATCGCCAACAGTACCAGTGCGCTGGAACTTGCCCGCGTGTACAGGCCTTCGTTGGCCTGCTGCCAGATCGCTAATGCCAGGGTGTCATACCCGGTGGGTCTGAGTAACAACGTGGCCGGCAGTTCCTTCATAACCGTCAAGAAGACCAGGGCACCTCCTGACGCGATGCCCCGTCCAATCAGGGGCACGGTCAGCCGTAAGAACGAGCGCATCTGCCCGACTCCCATGGACCGTCCTGCTTCTTCGATGTGCGGATCGATCTGGCGTAGCGCGGTTTCGACGGCTCCGGACGCTTGAGGTAGGAACAGGACAACGTAGGCGGCGATGAGAACCAACAAACTCTGATAGATCGGTCGGACAAGTGTCACCGTAAAGAACAGGATCGCCACGCCGACCGTGATGTGGGGGAGGGCGTAGACCGCCCAGATCGCCCGTTCCATGAGTCGGCTGGCTCGGGACGGAAACCGCACGAATAGGACTGCGACAGGTATTGCCGCGACGGCGGCCGCCAGCGCGGCGACCCCGGAGACGGTCACCGAACGAAGCCCCGCCAGTCCGACGTTGGTAAGGGTTTGATCGTTGGCGAGTCCTCGCAACAGCCAGAAGATCAGAACGCTGATGGGGACGATCAGGGCCAGCACCACCAAACCACCCAGGGCGCCTTGGACCGCCCAGGTTGCACGCCGACTCAGTCTGGTTCGTTTGGGTGGTCGGCTCGGCCGCTTCGTGAAGTATTCGGCTCTGCCCCGGGTCCGCTGTTCGATCCACAGGATGATTGCTGCCAGCAGGATCAACACGAGGGCCAGGGTAAGGGCGGGAGTCCGGTCGATTCGCACTGCCCACTGGGCGTAGATCGCTTTCGTGAAAGTGTCGTAGCGCATCAACGAAACCGCTCCGAAGTCAGAGAGTGTGTAGAGCGCCACCAGCAGGCCCGATGCTCCTATCGCCGGGCGCAATTGCCCAACGACCACGAGAAAGAAACCACGGAGCGGGGACTTGCCCAATGACCGGGCGACTTCCTCAAGGGAGGGGTCCATTCGGCGGAGCGCGATGACGCTGACGAGAAAGACGTACGGATAGGTGGTGAGCGAAAGAGCCAGCCACGAACCGAGTAGGCCCTCCAATCTGGGGACCGGCCAGCTCCAGAGCTGGGCAAACATTCCGTTGGGGCCGGAAGCGGCCAGGTAGGCGAGCGCTGCCACATACGAAGGAATTACCAGGGGAAGCGCCAGCACGCTCGTCCATAGAGCCGGCATCGGCAATCTCACGCGGGTCACGGCCCAGGCGGCTCCCACCCCGATTGTGGTGGCCGTAGTCGTGACGGCAGCTACCAGAACGGTTGTGTTGAACAGCAGCTCGGCGGTCCGTCCTGACCAGATCAAGCCCCATGAAGGCTGCCGGGCAACCTCGACTGTGATGTAAGCAAGGGGAGCGACGACGACGCTCACCACCAATAGAGAAGTGACCCAGAGCCAACGCGGAGCCTGGTTTGTGCGATGGGTTACCGAATCCAGGCTCTGGGGTTCGGCGTCCCTCGCGATCATGCTCATGTCATACGAGTCCGGCTTCTGTCACAAGCTCTGTTGCTCGATCGAGGAACTCAGCGAGTCGCGTGAGATCAAGGTCTGGGCTGGAAAGCTGGTCGAGGGGCTTCAGCCCTTCGAATGCCGCCACGCCAGCGGAGACCGGGTACTCGAAGGTCTCAGTCGCAAAGTAGGACTGCGCTGATTCGGAAAGCAGGAACTCGATGAGCGCGGTGGCATCCGCGGTGCGATCACCGGCCGAATTCAGGATCCCAATGCCGGCCGGCATCACGAGCGAACCGGCATCGCCCGCGGTTAGGAAGTGGTTTTTAGCAGTGGTTGTACCTTGCTCGGCCTGCAGTTGGAGCAGGTAATAGTGGTTGACGAGCCCCAACCCGATTTCTCCTGCATCCGTGGCGGCAACAATCGGCGAATTCTTCGGGAACGGCGTTGGATTGTTTGCCGCGATTGCTTCCAACCACGCACGGGTCTGGTCCTCGCCGTCGATCATGATCATCGCCGCCACGAACGCCAGGAAGGACCCGTTTGTCGGGGCAATCCCCAACCCGGCATACGCGGGGTCGGTCAAGTCCCACACGGACTCCGGGAGGGGGCCGGTGATGAGCTCCGGGTTGTACACGACCGTTCTTGCTCTCGCCGAGACGCCCACCCAACGTCCCTCGCGGTCCGAGAACTGTGGATCGACCAGGCCGGTGAGTTCGGCGCCGAGCGGCTTCAGCAGACCGGCGTTGGCGACCGAACCGATAGATGCCGGGTCTTGAGCGAAGAACACCTGGGCGTTTGACGTGTCACCTTCGAGAATGAGCGTGGCGGCAAGTTCGGTCGAATCACCATATCGAACCTCGACGGCAATACCCGACTCAGCGGTGAATTGCTCGAATAGGGGGCCGACCAGGTCTTCTGACCTGCCGGAATACACCACGAGCGGGGCGCCGGATTCATCGGCGGAACAGGCCGCTCCGAGCAGCGACAACACAAGCAGGACTGTCAACGCGCGCACGCAGATTCCTTTGGTCGGTGGATCAAAAAGCTAATAAACACTATGGCCGTAGTGCAAATTAGCGACCAGTCGTTTGGGGGTTGATGTGGTTACGCCCAGATTACCGGTAGCCTGTCGCCCATCGTCGATC
>JAGXFS010000116.1 GCA_024637275.1 Acidimicrobiia bacterium | reverse complement strand
GGTGCGCTCTCGATCATCCCTTTGTGAGCGAGAACCCTGAGCGTTCCATTCACGCCCGCTTGAATCATGTTGGGCTGGAATCGGTGAGCCTGGCCACCCTCGAACAGGAGAACCTTGCGCTTATCGTCGGATGCGGCACCTCGTAGCGATCCATCGCGGAGCCGGGCATGGAGGGCAACCGGTGGAGCGAAGACCTCGGTCAGGGTGCGCACTTCGACATCGTCCATGTTGCCTCGAATCTGAGGAATATTGCCTCGATGACCGGTTCCGGTGTGAAAATCGATCCCGAGCTCACACTGGTTCGCCACGGTCGTCATAAACAGGTTCGCAATACGTGACGCCAGGGACCCGCGAGCCGAACCGGGAAAATGCCGGTTCAAATCACGCCCGTCTGGCAGGTAACGCGACTCGTTCACGAACCCCAGCACGTTCACGACCGGGACGGCGATGATCGTGCCTCGCAGTGCCTTGGCCGAGATCGTACCGAGCAACTGGTGAACGATCTCGACACCGTTGAGTTCGTCGCCGTGGATCGCAGCTGACAAGAAGACGACCGGACCGTCTTCCATCCCATTCAAAACCGTGATCGGCAACGACAGGGACGAACCTGTCGGGAGTTTCATCAACGGGATTTCGAGGGTCTTGCGATACCCCGACGAGATCTTGGTTCCGGCGATTTCAAAGCGAGGACGCCGTGTTTTACCGGCCATTGGCGACCTCCGCGACTACTTCCAACCATTCGATGATGCGGTCCGCAACGTCGATCCCTGTGGTGTTCTCGATGCCCTCAAGTCCTGGAGAGGAGTTGACCTCAAGGACTACCGGTCCTCGATCGGCTTGGAGAAGGTCGACACCGGCCACCCCGAGTCCCATGATCCGGGTGGCTTCGATTGCCAGCTTTCGTTCCTCGGCGGTGAGATCTACCGGAACGGCTTTGGCACCTCGGTGCAGGTTCGACCGGAATTCCCCGACCGGCGCTATACGACGCATCGCCGCCACAGCTTGACCGCCAACGACAATCACCCTCGTGTCGGCCCCGTCGGACTCTTCGATGTATTCCTGCACAAGGATGTTGGCGTCGATCTGCCGGAATGCTCCGATGACCGACTCGGCCGCTTTGCGGGTTTCGGCGAGGACCACGCCAAGCCCCTGCGTACCTTCGAGGAGCTTGATCACGACCGGCGGACCGCCAACTGCTTCGAGCAACAAGTCAATGTCCTGAATGTTGTGGGCAAACCCGGTAACCGGCATCGGCACCCCGGCGTGAGCGAGCAACTGCATCGAGTGCAGTTTGTCGCGGGACTGCTCGATGGCCACCGAACCGTTGGCCGTGGGGGTTCCCATCATTTCGAACTGTCGCACCACCGACGTGCCATAGAAAGTGTGACTGGCACCAATCCTCGGTATGACCGCGTCGTACATGAGGCGACTGCCCCGGAGGATGACCTCAGGACGAGTGGACGTGATCTCCATATAGGCCCGGAGATAATCGACGACCGCAACATGGTGGTGACGACGCTGGCCCGCCTGGACCAAACGCGACGTCGAATAGAGCGACGCGTTCCGAGAGAGGATCCCGATATTCATGATGGGGGTTCTTCCCGACCTAATCCGCAGGGGGTGCCTTGGGGGTCAGGAACGGCATCATCGAGCGCAACTTGGCGCCCACTCGCTCGATTTCGTGATCCTGCTCGGCGCGACGCATGGTCACGAGACCCTCGCCTCCACCGCGCGTCTCGGCAATGAACTCGCGGGCGAAATCGCCGTTCTGAATCTCGCCGAGGATCGATTTCATGACTTCCTTGGTCTCGGGCGTAACGATGCGCGGCCCTCTGGTGTAGTCACCGTATTCGGCGGTGTCCGAGATCGAATAGCGCATCCACGACAAGCCACCTTCGTAGAGGAGGTCCACGATCAGCTTGAGCTCATGCAATGTCTCGAAGTAAGCCGACTCGGGCTGGTATCCGGCTTCGACCATGGTCGAAAAGGCCGCTTTAATCATCTCAGAGACGCCACCGCATAAGATCACCTGCTCGCCGAAAAGATCGGTTTCGGTTTCCTCCTTGAACGTCGTCTCAAGGATGCCGGCTCGGGCGCCGCCTATCCCCCAGGCATACGACAAACCAAGATCATGAGCGGCCCCGGAGGCGTCTTGGTGAACAGCGATCAGGCACGGCACCCCCGAACCTTCCGTATATGTCCGACGTACCAGGTGTCCCGGGCCCTTAGGAGCGACCATGACGACATCCACAAACTCGGGAGGAACGATCTCACCGAAGTGAATGTTGAAGCCATGCGCAAAAAAGAGTGCGTCGCCTGGCTCGAGGTTCGGAGCGATCTCGTTCGTATAAAGGTCGGCCATGTGCTGATCGGGCACAAGCATCATGATGACATTGGCCGCCTTAGCCGCCTCGACAGGCGAAAGTACCGTCAGGCCTGCTTCTTCGGCCTCGACCCGGCTGCGCGATCCTTCGCGAAGGCCAACGACAACTTTCACGCCAGACTCGTGCAGGTTGCGGGCGTGCGCATGGCCCTGGCTGCCAAACCCGATTATCGCCACGGTCTTACTTGAGATGATCGAAGCGTCCGTGTCGCTCTCATAAAACAGCGTTGCCATGTTGTGCTCTCCTTGCCGATATGCCACTGCGAGTATCGCCGGGAACCCGTTAGGAATCAAAGCCACCAGTGCCTGCCAGAAAATCCCACGCCCCGAGTACGACATTCAGATACGATGGAATGACCGGGGAGGCTTGGCGGTCGCGAATCGGGCGAGTGTCGAACAATAAGGGAGAGACGCATGGCAACCCGTGTCGAGGTCGATATCCAGATCGACCGCCCCACAGACGAAGTCTTCGCCTACCTATCCAATTTCGAAAACAACCCCCGTTGGCAAAAGGGGATGGACTCATGCACGATCACGTCGGATGGCGAATTCGGCGTGGGGTCGACGTACGATCAAGTTGCCCACATGGCGAATCGCCAGATCTTGTCCTCATTCGAAGTCATCGAGTACCAGCCGGGGCGGCGCGTCAAAGCGACGACCACCAAGTCGAGCTTTCCGATCACCTTCACCAGGGTCGTAGATCCGGTCGACGGAGGTTCGCGCGTTCGGGCGATCATCGAAGGTGACGCCACGGGATTCTTCAGACTGCTAAATCCCGTCATGAACGTGATGGTGAAGCGGTCTATCAACGCCGACTATGGCCGCCTCAAGAATCTGCTGGAGAGCCGGGCGCACAGCCCCGACTGACAGGAACCGATCCCGGCTCGACTCGCCGCCTGGATCCCCATCTTCGCCTACGGCGCTACGCTCGCCCTATGAAAACACGAACCTTTGGCAAGACCGGTTGGACAGTTGGAGAGGTTGGGTTTGGAGCCTGGCAGATCGGGGCCGATTGGGGCGACGTTTCGGAGGAGGATGCTTCCGCGACCTTGCACGCGGCTCTTGACGCAGGGGTCACACTTTTCGACACCGCTGACGTATATGGAGACGGACTGAGTGAGCGACGTCTCGCCAAGTTTCGCAGTGAGCGAGCCGAACCGTTCCACATCATCACCAAGACGGGGAGGCGATGCGACCCGCACACATCGGCAGAATACAACGAAACCAACTTGAACGCCTTCGTGGATCGATCTCGCCAGAACCTCGGCGTCGAAACGCTCGACCTCGTACAGCTGCATTCTCCACCCTCGGATGTGTACGAGAGCACTGAACAGTTCGAAATCATGGACGCCATGGTGGCAGCTGGCAAGATCCAGTATTGGGGCGTATCCGTCGAGAAGATCAGCGAGGCTGAGCTCGCTCTCACTTGGCCAAGCTTGACGAGCATCCAGGTCATCTTCAACGCTTTTCGTCAACGACCCGCCAGGGAGTTGCTCGGTCACGCGGCGAGAAAGAATGTGGCGATCATCGCCAGGGTGCCACTCGCGTCGGGTCTACTGGCGGGCAAGATGACATCCGAAACGACGTTCGAGGCCGACGACCATCGCAACTACAACCGGGATGGACAGGCTTTCGACGTAGGAGAGACCTTTGCGGGTGTCCCCTTTGAGACCGGCCTCCAAGCCGTTGAAGCGCTTCGACCGCTGGTACCCGAAGGGACGAGCATGGCTCAGTGGGCGTTACGGTGGATCCTGATGCACGAAGAGGTTTCGGTCGTCATACCCGGAGCCCGCAATCCCCAACAAGCCGCAGACAACGCCGCCGCCAGTGAATTGCCCCCGTTGAACGGTGACGATATGGCCTCTGTGCGCAACACGTACGATCGATACATTCGGACACACGTGCACGAACGCTGGTAATCCCGGGGCCTACCAGGCTCCGCCACCACCGCCGCCACCGCCACCGCCACCGCCACCTGAGAACCCACCGCCCCCGCCTGATGAAGATGGCGGCGCAAAGGCACCGGACAGGGCGGATTCGATCCCCGAAATGGCGTTGCTCGAATGCCCTCCCGAATAGCCGTGACTGCCGTACCAGTAAACACTGGACGTCTGTTCAAGGTCTTGAGGGGCGTACAAACGGGCGGCCTCGAGCACGTCGTCGGCAACACCGAGCGCGATCCCGTAGACCAGATACTCCTCCCACAACCCCAACGACAGCGCAGGTGCTTCGTGGAGACGGCTGAAGTCTTGGAGGTATCGCCGGAACGCCTTCCAGCGCTCATTCAGAAGCGCCCCTTCTTGCGTTCGGCGCACCCACAGCTTGGTTCGGCTGGCCAACACAGCACTGACAGCCACGCCCATGATCCCGAAGGCGAAGAAACCAACTTGCATGAGCGACCTTGCCTCGAACGAAAGCCGACTTCCGAGCGCCCAGGGCAAGAACAGAGCCCCGAGCGCTGCCACCACAATCACCGCCAGGATCAGATAGATCGGGTAACGCTTCCCGACGGTGTCGAGGAGGCCCTGGTCTTTGAGGGCTGCCGATGACGCTGATTTGAAGCTTTCGTAGTCGGAGTGGTTCGTCGATGGGTCCTCGCGTAGTTCACGCCGGAATTCGGTGAGCGGGACCGGTCCGTCCGCCACAATCCGATCAACGATGGACGCCACGGGTCGCTCGTGGTTCTCAAGCGGAACCGTGGCCTTCCCGAGACCGATCTCGAGATCGGTGATTTGCTCCTTTTTCAATCCGAGCCAGGTTGATTGTTCGACCGTGGCAGGCGTTGCCGTGTACCGCCCGCGCCTGATGAGATCGAACAAGGTGGCCGTAAACCCTCGTTCATCGACGGAACCCTGGCTGGCCAGGGCATCGACCACGGCCGGGGACGTGGTCGAGGGTGGCGCCTGCTCATATTCGCGGTCGTAGTCCACCCGGCGCTCCGAACCGAACCAGAGGTATCCGGCCACCACAGCGATTGGATATGAGGCGAAAGCCACCAGCAGAGCAAACGCGGCGACCCGAATACTCCTCGCCCGCTGATCCGCCCGAGCATCCTCGGCTCGTTCGTCGGCCAGGATCGCCTCAAGGCCATCTCCGGAAACGACCTTGGCGCCAGCGGTCGACTCGAGAATCGACCGGGGAACCACCACCCGCAATTCGACGAACTGCCGGTTGGGCACCGAATAAGCAACCAGATCCGGTGACAGCCCATCATCGCCAAGCGAAGTCTGCCCATCTACGTCGGTCGGATGCCCGAACACGAGAACATCGTCCCCGGTGCTTAGATCTGCAGATATGAAACGAGCCCGAAGTTCGCTCACTCCAACGTCCCATTGATCACCCCACACCTGCAAGTTGACATCGACCACATCGTCATATGCCACAGCTAGCCCGGTGAACTCGTACTTGACGGTGAACGTCCGATCTTCGTTGGTTGCCCGGTAGTGCCAGACGACCCGCGTCACCGACCCGCGGTCCTCAACGCCAAACGTTCCGGGTGTGTCGCTTGAACCCAACTCCGTCGACGCCCCTGGAAGATATGCAGTCCCCTGCTCGGAAACCGTGACCTGGGTAACTGTCTCGCCACCGCGAACGGGGATGTCGCGATAGGCGCCCTCGAAGGAGCCGCTGAATGAGAACGTCAAGTTCTCGGTAACCACCACAGTGCCATCACTGGCTAGCTCGATTGTGACATCAACGTCCGGAAACCAGAATGACTTCGACTGGGCCTCAGCCGGTGCCGATAAGGACACCGCCAAAAGCAGTAGAAATGCTCCAACCGCCAGAAGCGATCGTTTCAGAAGTCCACCTGCGGGGCGCTCCGCTCGTCGCCGGAAGCCTCAAAGTACGGCTTGGGGCGAAACCCGAGTAACGAGGCAACGATGTTCCTCGGTACGGTCTGAACGGCGTTGTTGTAGGTAAGCGTGGCATCGTTGTAGATCTGGCGGGCGATAGCGATCTTGCCTTCGGTTTCCGACAGTTCCTGCTGCAACGATTGGAAATTAGGGGCGGCCTTAAGTTCCGGGTAAGCCTCCGCCAGAGCGAAGAGCTGCCGAAGGGCCCCCGTCAACATGTTTTCGGCCTGGGCCTGGGTCTCGACGGTGGTGGCTGACTGCGACGCCGCACGAGCTTCGACCACAGCCTCGAATGTCGCCTTCTCGTGACTCGCATAACCCTTGACGGTTTCGACCAGATTGGGGATCAGGTCGTACCGACGGCGCAGCTGCACGTCGACTTGGCCCCAGGCGTTGTCAACCCGGTTTCGAGCCCGGACCAGTCCGTTGTAGACCCATCCGACGAGTACAAACAAGATGACGATTGCTGCAACGAAATAGCCGATCCCATCCATGTCGCCGAGCCTATCGGAAAAGTCAGCGCGGCGATGGCCGGAAACCGGAGGTTTTCTTTCTCACTCGAGGTCGTCGGGAAAGGTGATTTTGCGGTTTGTGGCGTCGGCGAGAACCAGGGCGATCTCCAGGTCACTGTGCTCGCGCATCAGCGAGGCGGTATCGGCGGCTTCAAACCCCGCAGCATGATCGAACGCGTCCAGCAGCTCAGCTGCCCGGAACGCCTGCGGGGTCTGAACGGACACGCGACCGAGGCCCGGTAGCTCGTAGGTTGCCGAACCATCCTGGACACCGGAAGTATCGGAGATCGGATACCCCGGCAACGCTCCCCCGACGAGACGGGCCGTTTTGATCAGTTCGGAAGCCAACGCCCCTTTCAAGAACGGGCGGGCGCCATCGTGAATGGCAACGACATCGATCTCGCCTCGTTCAATCAGAGTGCGGAGCGCTTCGAGGCCCGATCGCTCGGATTCGGTCCTCGAAGCGCCACCTTGAGCGTGCAGCACCTGGAAGCCGGCCACCACTGGTGCCAACAGCCCGGCGTCGACCTGTCTCGAAACCACCACAACGTGACGGACCAGGGAAGCCAGCGTTTCGAGAGACCACCTCAGAACCGGCCGACCATCTAGGTCGCGATAGACCTTGTTCACCGGTCCGCCAAAACGGGTACCGGATCCCCCAGCCACAATGATCGCTGCTGCCTGTTGATCCATGGACGTACCCTAATAACGCTGGGAACAGCTGAACCGGGAGCTATCCGCCGGTGATGATGCTGGCGACCGTGTCGCCAAAGTACGCCGAGATCGGCGGGTAGAAGCCAGCGACGATCACGAACACGACCGCGATGACCATGGCGAGTTGCAGCGACCGGCTCTGCTGTGGCTTTCCTGGCACAAAGTCTTCCGGGACCGGGTCAAACCACATCGCTTTGACCACGCGTGCGTAGTAGTAGAACGCCACGACGGCGTTCAACGCGGCGATCGCTGCCAGGACTGCAGTCCAGATTGACCCGCCGCCGATGGCAGCGGAGAACATGACCAGTTTGGCGTACCAGCCAGCCAACGGCGGGATGCCAGCGAGAGACAGGAAGAAAATAAGCCCAAAGAGGGCAACACCGGGCTGATAGGTACCCAGGCCAGCCCACCGGTCGATATCACCGGATCGGGTGTAGCGGGCTCCGGCGATAACGAAGGCGAAGGCGCCAAGGTTCATAAACGTGTAAATCGCAATGTAGGTAACGGTTGCGCTGAACGCCGCGGAGATCGCGTTCGGATCCGAACTCACCCCGGCCACCGCGAACGGCACCAACATGAACCCGGCTTGAGCAATGGACGAGTACGCCAGGAGACGGACAATGTTGGTTTGCCTGAGGGCGGTGAGGTTTCCGAGCGTCATGGTGAGCGCCGCCATGATCCACAGAGCCGGACCCCAGATGTTTGATGCACCGGGGAAAGCCACGTACGTCACGATCAGCATTCCGACGAACCCGGCCGCTTTGGAACTGACCGACATGTAGGCCGTCACCGGGGTCGGTGCTCCTTCATAGGTATCGGGCGCCCAGAAATGGAACGGGACCGCCGATATCTTGAAGGCAAAGCCGACCATGATGAACAGGACGGCCATGATGAATGCCGGCGTCTCTGACATTCCGACGGACGCCTCACGGATTCCGTCGAAGTCGACCGAACCGGTCAGGCCGTATAGGAACGACATGCCGTACAGCAGGATCGCAGCCGACAGCACGCCAAGCAGATAGAACTTCACGGACGCCTCGTTGGATTTCACGTCGCCCTTCCGCCAACCGGCCAGCAGGAATAGCGGACCCGAGACCAGTTCGAGACCCACAAACAGCAGGATCAGGTCGCGAGCCGAGGCCATCACTACCGACCCGAGGATCGACGCGAGCAGCAGGAAGTAGTACTCCCCCTGGTAGTACCGGTCCGACTCGATATAGCTCACGGACATGAGCACGACGATGTAACCAGCAATTACAAACAGGCCTTTGAGGATGAGCGCAAAATCGTCAACCACATAGGACCCGTCGAGCATCGAGCGAGATCCCTCATCGCTCAGCAGGAGAAAGGCGATCGGGAGGGCGGTAACCGTAAGGCCGAGAACCGACAATACCGCCGTCCAGTACTTCTGGGCGTGGGGCAGCACGATGTCGGCGGTGAGTACCGCCATCACCGTCGCAACCAGAGCAAGCTCTGGCGCGAGTGCCAGGTAGTCGAGCGTCGGTCCCATCCGTTATGCCAGGTTCTCGAGGAGGGTAGATACGAGTTCTTTCACAGCGCCGTTGGTCGAGCCGAGCACGATTTTGGGATACACACCGATCGCCACCGTTGCGATCAGCAGCGGAACCCAGGCAGCCATTTCGTACCGGTCGACGTCGTGGAACTCGTGACCGGCCCACTCCTCTTTTGGTTCGCCCAGGTTGACCTTCTGCAACATCCACAGCAGATATCCGGCCGTCAGCACGGTCCCGATGGCACCGATGACCATGGCCGTCTGGAACAGACCGACCGGAAGTCCGGGAGCTGGCTTGAACGCGCCGAGCAAAGCCATGAACTCTCCCCAGAACCCGGCCAGGCCGGGCAATCCGAGCGACGCCATGGCGATGAAACCGAGGATGAATCCCATCTTTGGCATGAGGGTGGCGTTCCCTCCAAGGCGGGCCATGTCGCGGGTGTGATAACGGTGGTGCATTGATCCGGCCACGAAGAAGAGCATGCCGGTGATGATTCCATGCGCCACCATGCCAATAATGGCGGCGTTGATGCCCGCTTCGGTAAGGGTCGAGATGCCGAGCATGACGAAGCCCATATGACCAACCGAGGAGAACGCAATCAGGCGCTTCATGTCGGTTTGGGCAAGGCAGGCCAGCGAACCGTAGATGATTCCGATAACCGCCAAGATGGCGATGGTCGGGGCCCATTGCATGGCTTGCTCAGGAAGGATCGGCAGAGCGATACGGATGAAGCCATAGGACCCGAGCTTCAGCAGAATCGCCGCCAACAGGACCGAGCCTACGGTTGGGGCGGCGGTATGGGCATCGGGTAGCCAGGTATGGAAGGGCCACATCGGCACCTTCACGGCGAAGCCAAGGAACATTCCGGCAAACAACCACCCGGCGATAGGCAGAGCCGACAGTTGTGGAGCCATTTCGATGAGCTTGGGAATATCGAATGTCCGGCTTCCTGCATCACCCGAGTTGAAATAGAGCCCCAGGAAGGACAGAAGCATGAAGGCCGAACCGAACAACGTGAACAAGAAGAACTTGATCGACGCGTACAACCGGGTCTCGGTCGTGAGGTTGAACATGGCGATGGTTCTCGGGGTCTTGTCACCCCAGATGCCGATCATGAAGTACATCGGCAGCAACACCAACTCGAAGAAGATGAAGAACAAGATCAAGTCGAGCGCCACAAAGGTGCCGTTCATGCCCGTCTCAAGCAACAGGATCAGAATCAGGAAGGCCTTCGGGTTACGGGGCTCTTCCCAGTGATCCCACGAGTAGATGATCGCCAGAATCGTGATGATGGCCGACAGTACGACCATTGGCAGGGAGATGCCGTCGACCCCGATGTGGAAGTTGGAGCCGATCGATTCGATCCACGGAAGATCCGTTCCCAGCTGGAACTTGGCTGAGGAGCCGTAGTCGAATTGCACTGCCATCACCACCGAGAGGACGCCTACGACCAGAGCCGTAAGCAGAGCCGCCCACTTATATGCCTCTTCTCGCGCCCGGGGAATCACACCCACGACAAGGGCGCCGACCAGCGGCAAAAACGTGATGAGGCTAAGGACTGTTCCGTTGTCCAAAAGCTCCATGATTGTGGGTCCTCCTGTGTATCAGTTGATGTTGAAAAGTACGAAGCCGACGACGAGCGCTACCGCGCCAACCACGAGGGCGCCGGCGTACTGCTGGATCTTGCCGGTTTGGATCTTTCTGAGCCATCCGCCAGCCGCCGACGCAATGCCAGCTGAGCCGTTGAATACTCCGTCGATGACGCCTTGATCTGCGACGTTGTAGACGAACTTGCCGAGCCAACCCGCTGCGAATCCGAACGAGTTCACAATCGTGTCGAACACGTAGGTGTTGGTCCAGTCGACGAAGCGGGCCGCTGGTCCCTTGATGACGCCGACCAGCGCCAAGGCGACGTCGTCGAGGTAATACTTGGCTCGCAGAAGTGGGTAAAGCACAGGAATGGACACACGATCTCGAGCTTCCTGCGTT
This sequence comes from Acidimicrobiia bacterium, assembly GCA_024637275.1. GTDB lineage: Bacteria > Actinomycetota > Acidimicrobiia > Spongiisociales > JAENVV01 > JAENVV01. The sequence continues at coordinate 1,787 of JAGXFS010000116.1, read as the reverse complement.
TCGGCGTCTTTGCCGAAGAACATCCAGCCAAGGGCGATGCCGCCGACCGCGGCGATGGTGCCGTAGAGAGCCAAGCTCCACTCGAGGGATTCGGGGTGATGATCACCCAACGGCGAGAAGTCGCGCGTGGCCAGCCATTCGGTGAAGCCGGTGTACCGCAACACAATGCTTTCCCCGAACTTGAACCCGGGCATGTTGACGAACCCCGCCACAATGGAGAAGAACGCCAGGACCATCAGGGGGACGGTCATCAGACCCTCGGACTCGTGGGGATGGCCATGACCTTTGTACTCGCCGAAGAAGGTGAGGGCGACAGCCCTGGTCATGTAGAAGGCAGTCACAAAAGCACCCGCAATCGCGATCCACAGAACGGCCGTGTAGCCGCCGTAATCGAGCGTGCCGAGGATCTCGTCCTTCGAGAAGAACCCGGCCAGCGGGATGATGCCCGCCAGAGCACCAGAGCCGATAATGAACGTCCAGAAGGTGCGCGGCATGTATTTTCGAAGTCCGCCCATGTCGGACATGTTGTTCGAATGGACCCCGTGGATTACCGATCCGGCACCGAGGAACAACAACGCCTTGAAGAAGGCATGAGTGAACAGGTGGAATAAGGCTGCCGTGTACCCGCCGGCAGCGATGGCCACCATCATGTAGCCAAGTTGGCTGACGGTCGAATAGGCCAGGACTTTCTTGATGTCGTCTTGAACCAGGGCGATAAGTCCAGTGAGGAAAAGAGTGGCTGCTCCAACCGCAATCATGATCGGACGGGCGGCGGTCGCCATCTCCTGATAGAGCGGAAACATGCGGGCCATCAGGTAGATGCCGGCCGTGACCATCGTGGCGGCATGCATGAGCGCCGAAACGGGCGTCGGGCCAGCCATGGCGTCTGGCAGCCAGATATGCAGCGGGAACTGAGCCGACTTGCCCATCGCTCCGAAGAACAGCAGCAAAGCCCCGGCTACGGCAACGGTTGATCCGAAGAAGGGGGCACCAAGGGCATCACCCTGGTGCGTTGCGACGTCGAGGATGTCTTTGATGCGGAAGGATCCGACCGAAACTGACAGCGCCAATGCGCCGATGATGAGCCCAACGTCGGCGACCTTGTTGGTGAAGAAGGCCTTCATACCGGCCGATGAGTTCGCTTTGTCTTCCCAGTAGTGCCCGATGAGCAAGTAAGAGGCGACGCCAACCAGTTCCCATCCGACGATCAACTGGGCCAGGTTGGCTGACGCGACCAGTACCAACATGGCTCCGGCAAACAGGCTGAACGAGGCGTAGAAGAACGTGTTGCGGCGTTCTCCTTTCATGTAGCCGAGGGCGTAGATGAACACGAGAAGACCGACCGTGCCCACAACGAAATACATCATGGACGAGAGGCCATCGACCACCCAGCCCCACTCGAGGACCATGCCGTCGCCGATCCGACCGATCTCAATGGCCTTTTCAAAGACGGTGTGATTACGAATCGTGTCCAACCAAAGCAGCAGGCCGTAGCCGAAGACGAAAGCCATCATGGCAACGGCGATCTCACCGCCCTCATACTTGAGTTTCTTGCCGTAGGCGAGGATGAGAACATAGGCGATGAACGGCGCCACGAGGATGAGCCAGGCCCATTCCTGAAGTTGGCCGCCGTGGCCGAATTCGACGAGTTCTTCACCTTCGGCTGCAAAAGCGAGGAGGAGGTTGGTCATCGGCTAGCCCTTCATCGTCGCGAAGTCGTCGAGATTGGCCGACCGCCGATTACGGAAGATGAGCAGAACGATGGCCAGACCGATACCGACTTCGGC
>JAGXFS010000115.1 GCA_024637275.1 Acidimicrobiia bacterium | reverse complement strand
TCGGTAATACCCCAGCCTCCGAGGTAGGCATTAGCCACCACGAAAGCCTGATTGGCAGACTCCCCGGTTTGGGCGTTTATGAACGATTCGTCGGCTCTCAACTCATCCAATCTGTCCACGAGATTGTCACCGGTTATGGCGGCTACCACCGGTTCTCGTCCGAGTTTGGCGGCCAGTGCCAGCACCGCTGCCGCACAACCCTCCGGGTCGAGACCGCCGGCGTTCACGACGACCTTCACACCGCGATCGAGGACCATGTCGAGAACGTCGGCGAGTTGGGCGACGAACGATCTGGCGTAGCCGCCGTCCGGCTGACGTTGCTGAGTCCGAGCCAGAATGAGCATGGTGAGTTCGGCCAGGTAGTCGCCAGTCAGCACGTCGACGTCGCCGCCCTCGAGCTGCTCACGCATGGCGCTAGCCCGATCCCCGTAGAACCCCGAGATGTTGGCAATCTTCACGGGTCGCTTCACTGGATTTCCTTCCACATGGCGACTTTAACCGGCGCAGTTGGCAGCCGATCAAGGAGGAACGGCTGATTCCCATACGGAACCTAGACGGTCTTGTGGCCTCGAAGAGTGCGGCCAACGAGGACGAGGAAGAACAAGATGACCGGGAGTATGGCCATCGTGGCTGACCCGGATGTTTCGGCGTGGTAGCTGATCAGCAGGCCGAAGAGGACACTTAGTGCACCGATCCCCGCACTGGTTGCCATCATGGCCGGCACCCGACGAACCAGCAGGGCGGCCGTAGCTGGAGGGCCGACCAGCAGGCCAAAAACCAAGAGGGTGCCAACCGTTTGGAACGACCCGACGATCGCAAAGGTAATCAGTCCGAGCAGAACGATGTTGGCCAACCCGGGTCGCATTCCGAGCAGTTGCGCTTTCTGATCGTTGAACGCCAGGGCCAGGAACGGCCGGTACATAACGACCGACACGACAATGGCCAGGCCAGCCAGCCAGGCCAGGCCAGCCACATCACCGGGGGTAACTCCCAGGACATCGCCGAACAGCACGGTCGTGAGCTGAGACGCGTACGACGCCGACCTTGAAAGCACAATTACCCCCAACGCCAGCATGCCGACAAACAACAATCCGATCCCCGTGTCCTCATTGAACGTGGTCTGACGATGCACCAAATTGATGCCGCCAATCATTACCAATGCTGCCAACGCGGCACCGAGTAAGACGTTGAAGTCGAACAGAATGGCGATGGCAATCCCGGGCACGACTCCATGGACGAGCGCGTCGCCGAGAAATGACATGCCCCGAATAACCACCCAGGTTCCGACGACGGCCATCGCCACGGCAGCCAGAATGCCGCCAACCAGGGCTCGCTGCTGGAAACCGAGTGCGAATGGTTCGAGCAACCAGGCAATCACGAGTCCGGCTCCGCAGCAGTTCCTAGCCCGGCCACGATGCGTTCGGCATCGACCAGAAGGAGCGAGATCAGCGAATCGCCTGGCTGGCCAGCCGGAGCAATGGATTCAGTCAGCAGTTCGACGACTGTCACAGGCTGGGTCGTCTCGCCGGCGATGGCGAGCGCCAACCCACTGGACTCACTCGTCTCCGCGAAGATGGCCGGAACTGCGAGTTCGTTGATAGTCCGGACCAGCTCTGCGAGTTCAGCTGACGATGGATTGGCCAGGGTGGAGCCGCCCGGAATGATGACGCCAACGACTTCGAGGCCGTAGCGGTCGGCGAAGTACCCGAATGAACCATGATTCGTGACCAGTTTGCGCTGGTCGACATTCAAACCCGCCATCAGGGACGCAATCTGTTCGTCGGTGTCGGCAAGCTGGTTGGCGTACGTGTCGGCATCCGCCGTCCAGTCGGTCGTCGGGTCCAGCTCCGCCAGCGTGTCGGCTATCAGTCGGGTGGCGTCAATCATGCGAACCGGATCGAACCAGATGTGCGGATCGGGCGAGCCGTCGGGAAAAAACCTGGGGTCGACCGACGGCCCGAGCTCAAGGACCCGGGTGCCGTCCGTTGCCGCATCATCAAGAGCTTTTGCGATCGACGGCTCCAAACCCAGCCCGATCGCCACGACGAGATCGGCGTCGCGGAGTTCGGCTACTTGTTTGGCAGACAGCTGAAACTCGTGAGGGTCACCTCCGGATGGGATCAGGACAGAAACCTCAGCCCGGTCACCGACAACGTTGGAAACCACGTCCCCGACGATGGAAGTTGTCGCAATGATCCGCAAGGCGTTCTCTGGTCCGGCGGGCCCGGTCGTGCACGCCGCCCCGGCTATCGCTATCACGGTCAGCAGTAATGAAAACTTGTGCATAATGATAATGATTCCTATTCTCGTTAGAACGATACCCACAGGTGGCCAACGTGGCAAACACAGAGCAACTCGTAGCGCAGCGCCTGACCGAGTCGGGCATTCGTTACTCCACGGGGCGCAGAGCGGTCATTGAGGCGCTGTCGGCCGCCGACGGACCTCGATCCGCCGCCGAACTGCATCGGGACCTCGCTGAAGCGGTCCCCCTCTCATCGCTCTACCGCTCTTTGTCGGTGCTCACCGACGCCGATGTCGTGACGATGCACCACGGATCAAAGGGCGTCACCCGCTACGAACTCTCAGAGTGGCTCACCGGCCATCACCACCATCTTGTTTGCCTGTCGTGCGGGACCGTTGACGACATCACTCCCCCACCTGACCTCGAAGCAGACCTGGAATCTGTGGTGATATCGCTAACCGTTTCGGGCCGGTTTTCGCCAAAAGGGCACGCACTGGAAATCGAAGGCTTCTGCTCGGAGTGCGCATGACCCCGGCCGTTTCAGGCACCGGGGTAAGCGTCATGTACGGCCAGAATGTGGCCCTCGGCCCATCTGATTTCGTCATCCCCGCAGGCAGCATTACGACGCTGATCGGACCCAACGGATCCGGGAAGTCGACCCTCCTCAACGTAATCGCGGGTCTCGTGGAACCGACCACGGGTTCAATCGTGATGGAGAACAACGGGCGATCCCGGCTTTCGTACGTCCTGCAGAGCACCAAAGTGAACGAAGCGCTGCCCGTGACGGTCGCTGAAGTTGTGGCCATGGGTCGCTACGCACGGACCGGGCTGTTGGGCCGGATCAACAACGACGACCGGGCCGCCATTGACACGGCGATGAAACGTATGGGAATCGAAGATCTCGCTTCGCGACATCTCACCGAACTATCAGGCGGCCAACGCCAACGAGTCTTCGTTGCCCAAGGCCTTGCCCAGCAGCATGACCTTTTGCTCCTCGACGAACCACTCACCGGTCTCGACCTCCCATCAGCCAAGGCGATCGACGACGTCATCCACGACGAACACAGCCACGGCTGTACGGTGATCATGACCACCCATGACCTCGCAGAAGCTCAAGCAGCAGATTGGGTGGTTCTCTTGGCCGGAAGCGTTATCGCCTATGGGCCGCCTGACGAGGTACTTACGCAGGAACACCTAAGTGCCGCGTATGGATCTTTGCATGTGGAGGGCGGACAAGTGTTCCTGGACGATCCGGCCCATCGTCCCTCGGAGAGCCGACACCACCACGGCGAACGACAGATCCACACCGAAACGGACCGTTCGGACGTACACGAATAACGCGGGTACGATGATTGGATGTGCCGAAGCATCCTCACCCTCCATAACTTCGAACCGCCCGCCACGTCTGAGGAGGTACGCGCCGCAGCTACCCAGTACGTTCGCAAGCTCAGCGGCTCCCGGGTCCCATCGAAAGCGAACACTGAGGCGTTCAATCAAGCGATTGAAGAAGTAGCCACCGCAACCGTACGCATGCTCAACGCCCTCGTAACCACGGCGGCGCCTCGCGACCGGGAAGTGGAAGCGGCCAAAGCTCGGGCTCGCTCCGCAGTGCGGCGTTAGCCCACCTTCTAAACCGTGTAGGAATCGTTCCAGTCGAGCGGTATCAACTCGATGCCTGCGGCTTTCAAGGCACCACCGGCCAGATGCCGGACGGTCTGGCGCCCGGACTCGGATAAGTAGAAATCGTGGATCGGAATAACCTGGCTTGGACCAAGACGCTTGGCAAACGCCACCGCTCCGGTCATTGATCCCCACGGCATCATGCACGGAAGCGCCAAAATGGGCGCGGATATCCCAGGCTCGTGGCTGTCTCCGGGGTGAGTCAGCACACCGTCGATTGTCCAACTGCGATTCGGAGGTTGCATTCCGTTGGGAAGCACCCCGTGCATCACATCTTCATGTGACACGCCGTCAGGGTTCTCGACACCGACCTCAATGTCGTGCGGTCTCAGCAGGTCGGCAACGGCCTGATTCCCGAAAATCTTGACGTCTTCACCCCGATCGATCAGCCACCGGACAAACTCCGGCTTTACATGGTCAGCGTGCTCATGAGTGATGAGGACCCGCTGTACGTCACCGAGATCGTCTAGGTCTACAAAATCGGTGTCGAACGTGAAAAAGCCAGGGTCGAACAGCGTGGTGCCTTCCTCGGACGCCACGGTAATGCAGGAATCGGCGAGTCTGCTGATGATCGTCATAGTGCGACGCTAGCCGAGGCGACTGCCGAAAAGGCGGTTCGCAACCGGCGGGGCGAGAAGCGCCCGCACCTGTCAGGGCTAATGTCTTCGCCTATGGCAAACGAGCTTCCTGCGGTTCAGCTGAAAAACGTCGATGTTGTCCGTTCGGGACGCAAGCTGCTCAGCGACATCTCGTGGACCATCGAAGCCCATGAACGATGGGTCCTTTTCGGCCCCAACGGTTGCGGCAAAACCACCCTGCTTCAAGTCGTCTCTTCGTATCTGTTTCAAACCCGCGGCGCCGTCACTGTGCTCGGAGTCACCCTCGGAGAGTCCGATGTTCGCGAGTTGCGCAAACGAATCGGCTACGTAGGTCCCACGCCGGCCCACCTGGTGAGAGAAGGCTACGACTGTCTCGAAATCGTCGTGACCGGCAAACACGCGTCGTTCGTTGACACCCGCTGGCACACCTATGAGGAAGCGGACTTCAAACGGGCGATCCAACTTCTCGAATCGCTTGGTGCGGGGGCGTTTGTGCACCGCACGTTCGACACCATGTCCGAGGGGGA
>JAGXFS010000114.1 GCA_024637275.1 Acidimicrobiia bacterium | reverse complement strand
GCCGAAGGCGATAGACAAAAACGAGGCCACTGTGGCGGTAGCGAACATGGTCATGCCCGCCGCGTAGGCCGCAGTGTGGGGTCGTCGTTTGGCAGCAGCCGATCGAATGAGATCGTAAGCGAACCAGCCGGCAACGAGGGAGGAAAACGCCGATAGAACAATGGCCATCGCCGGGAAGCGTAGTCAGCGAAAACGCCAGTCTGATCGCGCCGAAATCGACTTCAGCGCGGCGGGCCGGGTGCGCTACCCTTCTCCGACTATGAGCGAAGCACGTCACATATTGGTAGCGGTTGCCTGGCCATATGCCAGCGGTTCGCGTCACCTCGGCCACCTCGCCGGGGCGTACCTGCCGGCCGACATCTTCGCCCGCTACCACCGCACCGCGGGAAACCGGGTTCTCATGGTCTCCGGAAGCGACGTGCACGGCACCCCCATCACGGTTCGAGCCGAAGACGAAGGGGTCACACCTCAAGAAATCGTCGATCGGTACCATACCGAGTTCCTCGAGCATTGGCGGAAGGTCGGTATCTCGTGGGACCTTTACACAACCACCGGGACCGAGAACCATGCCTCCGTAGCTCAAGATGTCTTTCTCAAGCTCGTCGAGAACGGCTACATGGAAGAAAAGACCACCGAGCAGTTCTACGACGAAGACGCCGGTCGTTTCCTCCCCGACCGTTATGTGGAAGGGACCTGCCCCCATTGCGGATATGCTGACGCCCGGGGTGATCAGTGCGACAACTGCGGGCGAACGCTCGACCCCGAAGACCTGATTGATCCGCGCTCGAAGCTGAGTGGCACCGAACCCCAGATGCGATCGACCGATCACTACTTCCTCAAGCTATCCGAACTGCAACAGCCCGTGTCCGAGTGGCTAGAAACCCGCCAGGGATGGCGCCGCCACGTTATCAACTGGGCACAAAGCTTCGTCAGCGACGGTCTCCACGACCGGGCTATCACCCGGGACCTCGACTGGGGAATCCGGGTACCGCTTGACAACGTCGGCCCTGAGAAGCGTATTTACGTTTGGTTTGAGGCTGTGATCGGCTACCTCTCCGCTTCGAAAGAGTGGTCAAAACGGGTGGGCGCTCCAGAGGCGTGGCGTCTTTGGTGGGAAGACCCGAGCGCCGAGACCTACTACTTCGTTGGCAAAGACAACATCCCGTTTCACGCGGTGATGTGGCCAGCCATGATCATCGGATATGGCGGCCTCAACCTCCCAACCGATGTACCGGCGAACCAGTACATCACCTTTTCGGGCGAACAAGCCTCTTCCAGCCGTGGCGTCGGCAAATCAATCGGCTACTACACCGACCGGATGGAACCCGACGCCCTCCGTTACGCCCTGGCGTCCAACCTGCCGGAGCAGAACGATACCGACCTGACCGAGGCGGAACTCGACCGGGCTATCAACCAGGAATTGATCTCGACCTGGGGCAACCTTGTCAACCGGGTTCTCAACATGTCCTGGAAGAACTTCGACGGCACGATCCCCCAACCTGGCCAACTCACCGAGCTGGACAGAAGTCTTCTCGCCACGATCGACGACGCTCTGGTTACCGCCGGACGCCAAATTGAAGCTGTCGAGCTCCGGGCCGGTTTACGAACGATGATGGAGGCAGCCGCCGAGGTGAACGCCTACCTCAACGCAACGGAGCCGTGGAAACTTGCCAAAAAGGACCTCGATCGCACTGCCACGGTGCTCCACACGGCGTTGTCGGCGATCAACGGGATCAAAACCGGTCTATATCCCTACCTCCCGTTCACCAGCGAGGACATTCACCACTGGCTCGGCCAACCAGGCACCGTTCGCGACGCGGGTTGGGTACGCACGGTTGTTACGCCTAGCACGCCACTCGTCAAACCGGAACCGATGTTTCGTCGATCCGAACTCGTTGCACCAGAAGACGATTGAATCGTAGGGAACTTAAGCCCCCGAACCTGCGTCTAATGGGTTATGCACACAAAACGATTCGGGCGGATCGTTGGCGGAACCGCACTCACCGGTGCAGGCGTCGCGTCACTGGCCCTTCCCATACTTCCTGGCGTTGTCATCATTGCCGCTGGACTCGCTGTCCTCGCACCTGAAGTTCCCGCTGCCCAGCGGGCGGTGGATCGGATCCGTTCCCTCATTCACAGATCCGAGTAGCTTTACTCGTTCATGACCTTGTTCTCCGTAGACAATCTGACCCACGACTACGGGGCAGTTCAGGCATTAACCGACGTAACGCTTGAGGTACCTGACGGCGCCATCGGCCTGGTCGGGGCCAACGGGGCGGGAAAGTCGACGCTCATCAAGATCCTCCTTGGCCTGCTTACGCCTACCTCGGGCGAGGTCGAGGTTCTCGGTGAGAATGTAAGAACCCACGTTCGCGAAGCCCGGGCCCGGGTTGGCTACATGCCTGAGGGTGACTGCCTCCCGGTTGACCAATCGGCATCCGACTTTGTCGCTTACGCCGCTGAATTGGCCGGGGTTCCCGCCAAGGCCGCCAGGCGTCGAGCGTCGGAGTCTTTGGCTTTGGTTGGACTCGGCGAAGAACGGTTTCGCTACCTCAAAGACTTCTCCACCGGCATGTTCCAGCGGGTCAAACTCGCTCAGGCGATCGTCCACGATCCGAAGGTCGTGTTCCTCGACGAGCCAACGGCCGGCCTCGATCCCGAAGGCCGGGAGCAAATGCTTGACCTGGTAAACCGCCTCGCCGACTACGACATCAGTGTGATCTTCTCGACACACATCCTCAGCGATATTGAGCGTACCTGTGAGTGGGTGGTCCTTCTCGACAACGGCCGCGTCAAGCGCAACGGCCCCTTGGATCGACTGGGGAGTCATGGAGTCGTCCAACTGGAACTCATTGATGACCCGCAATCGACCGCCGAGATCTTGAGGGGGCGCGGGCTAACCGTCACTGTCGACGGATTCCGCATGTCCATACCTTCCGCGGACGGTGTGACGACCCTGATTCGCGACGCCTTCGCCGAAACCGGTACCGGCATTCGCTCGATGACCGAAACCCAGGTCACGCTCGAGGAAGCCTTTTTTGCGGTTGGCCCCGATCTACCGCCGCCGGTTCCGACATGAACCAGGAAGCAATCATCGTTGATCGGGGCTACCGGCCCTACGAAGGGCCTCGTGGCACCTTGCGCTCGTCGATGTGGGCCATCGTCAAGGACGGATACCGGCGGGCGCTCGGGCTGAGGCGGCGAGCCTGGTCGAAAGTCATGCCCTGGGGCTTGATTGCCCTCATGTTGATGATCACCTTCGTGGTGATCGCGGTTGCCTGGTTCGCGGGCGACCTGATCCCCGACCTTCCTAGCTATGCCGAGTACTTCGACCTGACGAGCCAACTCGGCCTGCTTTTCGTTGCCCTGACCGGTCCGTTGTTACTCGTGCCAGATCGAGTCAACGGAGTCCTGGCGGTGTATATGTCCCGTCCCCTCCGCATGGTCGACTATCTCCTCGCCAAAACCGCCGCCCTGGTCAGTTTGATGCTCACCTTCTACCTCGTCCCGCAGGCCATTCTCCACCTGGGGCTGGCCGGCCTCTCAGACGACGGCTTCTTCACCTATTTGGGCGCCAACCTTGACGTACTGTGGAAGGTTCCCATCGTGGCGCTGGCGTATATCGCCACGCACGGGTCGATTGCATTCGCGGTCTCGGCGTTTCTTGGTAAATCGGGATTGGCGTCTGGTTTATACCTCGGATTCATCATCATCACGAATAACGTCGCCGGGCTAATCGTTGGCACGGCCAACTTCACAGGCGCCAAATACGCCGCCCTGTTCGCGATCGAGCAACATCCGCGCTACGTTCGAGACTGGGTCTTCGACTCAAATGCCGGCTTCCTGATCATGGAAGATGCCGGATTCGACCCCTGGGTCTCTGCGGTGTGCATCGTGTTCGTGGTTGCCGTGTCGGCCCTCATCGTGTGGCGTCAGTATCGGAAGTTGCCATGACCACTCCCAACCAACCAACCGTGGTCGTCGAAAACGTCTCCAAATGGTTCGGCCAGAAGGTGGCCGTTTCAGAAGTCACGGCCCAATTCGGTCCTGGCGTAACCGGTCTCCTCGGGCCGAACGGTGCTGGCAAAACCACCCTGCTCCGCATGATCACTGGCCTGGTTCGACCGTCTGAAGGGCGTATCTCGATCGAAGGGATTGACCCGCACGACAACTACCGGGCGCTCGACGCCGTCGGCTTCGTCGCAGAAGATGAGGCCGTGTACAAACATCTCACCGCCCGCAAGTTTGTCCGGTTCAATGCGGTGTTGGCCGGGGTCCAAGATCCTGACGCGGATACTGATCGTGTGATTGATCTCGTCGACCTCCAGGGAGCCGCCGACAGGCCGGTTGGCGAGTTCTCAAAGGGGATGCGCCAACGCACAAAAGTCGCCGCGGCGCTGGTACACAAACCCCGAGTCCTCCTGCTCGACGAACCCCTCAACGGCGCTGACCCGGTCCAGCGATCCCACCTCATCGACCTTTTCAAATCCCTGGGAAGCCGCGGTTATACCGTGATTGTCTCATCCCATGTCCTGCACGAAGTCGAACGTATGGCGGACCGGATTATCGCCATTACCGACGGACGAATGGCTGCATCCGGCGACGTGCGATCGCTTCGGGCCCTGATGACCGATATACCCCAGACCATCCGCATCGACGCCGACAATCCCCGTATTCTGGCTGCAGCCCTGATAGGAACACCGTACGCATCGGGCGTACGGCTGGAACGCGATACGATCCACGTCGAGGCGGCCGATCCGGCCGGGCTCGCGAGAGCGATCGCCCGTCTCGCCAAGCAACACGATGTGATCGTTACCCGGATTCAGCCCGAAGATGAGTCACTCGAAAGTGTCTTCAGCTATCTGGTTCATCGACGATGAGAACCGTGATCAAGCCGGGCGCGGCCATCTTCGCGAACATTTTCCGCCGTCTCATGCAGAGGCGAGTCGCCCTATTCCTGGTCTTCGCGACCGCCGCCCATGCCCTGCTCATGCTCACATTCGATCTCACCGACCGCAATTTTGGCGAAGTCACCGTTGGCCTGTTTTTGGCGGTGGCACTCCCCGTCACCGCGCTCATCACGGCCGGGGCAGCTCTCGGCGATGAACGGGCCGAAAACACCATGCCGTTCCTGCTCGTCAAACCCCTACCTCGCTGGGTCGTAGCGGTTTCGTCGCTCCTCGCATCAGTGGCGACCGTCTTCACCGTCTCCATGATCGGTATCCTGCTCGCCTGGCTACTCGGGGCCAGGGCGACCGGAGACAACATGATCGGTTGGCCGGCGTTTGTTGCCATGGTCATCGTGGCAATCGCCTACTCGGCGGTGTTCCTGCCGATCGGATTACTCGCCACGCGCTCGACGCTCATCGGGCTTGCCTACATCCTTATCTGGGAAGGGATCATCACCAGTGTGGTTGACGGCGCCGCCGCATCGTCGATCTGGCGAATCGGCCTCACCGCCTACGCAGACATGAACGATGGGCTCCCCCGTGGCGTAGACGACCTCCTGGCCAACCTCGAACCCGGAGTCGGCGGAGCACTAGCCAAAGCGCTCGTCCTGGCGGCCGTATCGATCGGAGTCACGACCTGGCTACTCCGAAAACGTGACATGGCCTAACCAACTTAACGAGCTGTGGCCGCTCCGAGGAGCGACCACAGACTCACCATTGATTGATCGAGTTATGCCGGCGGGTAGACGCCCATCCCCTTGGCCTTATCCGTCTGCCAGAAGATCTCGGAAATCTCGTCGATCAGCGCCACCAGCTTTTCGCCGTCAGCAGGATCCACTGATTTCTTGGCCGCACCTGCCGCGCGGATCGCACGCCAGAACAGATCATGAAGTTGGGGGAACGCCTCGACATGCTCGGGACCGAAGAAGTCAGCCCACAGAACCATCAGATCGTGTTTGCAGACCTCGGCTCGTTCTTCCTTGATGGCTAACGCTCGGGCACGAAATACCTCATCATCGCTGTCCTGGTACTTCTGAGCCGATTTGAGAACCGAAAGCGCCTCAATCTTTGCCTGCGCCGGGTCATAAACGCCGCAGAACAGATCACAGTGTGCGTGAGCCGTCGTGGCCGGTTTGAAGATTGTCATATGCACTCCTTCGTTTTGGCAGTGTCCGACCGAGACTACACGCCTGACGAACTACCGTTGGCGGGTGTTCAAACGGTTCGAAGTCGCCAACCAATCCATGACCCCCACCCTGCTACCTGGCGACTTTTTGCTGGCCAGCACGAGCAGTCGGCCGCCGAAACGGGGGGAAGTCATCGTGTTCGAGGAGCCGGAAGGCCGTTTCATAATCAAGCGGATCGTGGCGCTTGAGGGCGAGACCGTTCTCGCTCAGGGAGGTCGTGTCTCAATCGGTGGAAATCAGGAACTCGACCGGTGGGCTATCGGACTTACCTCACCGTTCGATCCAATCAAGATCCCGGCCCGCCATGTGTGGGCATTGGGCGACCGGAGGGAACTTTCAACCATCGACAGTCGCTCCCTCGGACCAATCGCCATCAACAACTGCTGGCGGGTGCCCATCCGGTATTTTCCGCTCGGAAAGATCGGGTTTGTTCGCTAGGGCTCGACGTCGAACTGGCCTTCAGCACGAGCCTCATGCCAGCTACGCCACCGCTCCTCTAGTCCCGGCTTGATGGATGCCAGGTTGATCCGTGCGGCGGCGAGAGAGTCCATCGGTTCCGTGAAGCCAGCCATCCACACACCCCACCGCTCGGCCGTCGGAGGGGCCATCATGAGTAGATAGGATTCGTTGCTGATTCGCCATTCGAGTCCGGCCCGGCTTCCGTCTGGTGCCTGAACGAAGGCATCTCCCGACTCGAGGCTAGAAAACTGTTGAAAGTCCGTAATGGCCCCGAGGACAAACCCGTCGACCGCCACCTCCGGCAACAGCCGAAACCCGTAGTACGGTCCCGAACCATCGGGTGGAGCCATGAAGGCTGGCTCCCCGGCACGACTTGATATAGCGTCGAGGTCGATAGCAAGATGAGCCGTAAGATCGTTGAGGTCAGGGACGTCGAGTTCGGCCTTTGAGCGACGACCGAAGAGTCTCGAAAGCACCCTTTTCTCATTTCTCATGTGGGATGGTGTGTGTCCGATGGCGGGCACGATGAGTGTATAGAGACCACAATCGCTAGCCAAGTATCGAGAAGGACAGCAAGAGAATGACCGAGAACTCATGAACTGCGCATGGTGCCAAGGCCAGATGGGCTACCTACACGGCCATGCGGCCTGCTTGGATGGCTCCTGTGCGATGTTCGGACTGAATCAAGCCGAATGCTGCGACGGCGAAAACGTAACCGTATGCTCCACCCCTACTTCCCAGGCAGCCGCCCGACCGAAAGCCCCAAGCAGATGAAACGAACCATCCCATTCCTAATCGCGCTCACTTTGGTATTCGCAGCCTGCGGGTCCGCGTCTGAGGAAACCACCACCACGAGTACTTCAAGCACCATTGCCGTTGCGGCGGAGACCACCACCACGACTTCGACGTCGACAACGACGACCACTCTTCCACCCGGTCCGAGCTCCCCGCTCACCGGCCTGGAAAGCGAATACCCGGATCAACTGGATCGACGAGTCGTCGCCATCAAGATCGACAACCATGCCAACGCCCGACCTCAATCTGGCCTCGAGACCGCCGCGGCGGTGTATGAGCTACCGGTGGAAGCAAGCCTCACCCGCTTCATCGCCCTCTTCCATGATCAGGACAGCACCTACGTCGGACCGAACCGGTCCGGGCGACCGACCGATCCCACCCTGGTGAAACCCCTCGGCGCTACCTTCGTAATCTCAGGGGCCCAACCATGGGTGCAGTCGCTCATCAACAACTACGACGTCGACTGGTTTGGCGAAGTGCGCGGCCCGTCATTCCGCATCTCATCCCGGAGAGCCCCCCACAACCTGTACGTAAACACCCTCCTGGTCCGGGCCGAGGCGGATCGCCGCGGGTTCCCGGATGATCCACCGCCTGACATGTTTACCTGGGGCGAGTTCCCAGCCGACGCCGAACCAGCGACCGAGATCTTCTTCGACTGGACATCCGTCACGAAGATCACCTGGAACTGGAACGGCTCGGGGTATGAGCGATACATTGGCGAAACCAGCCACAATTGGATTTCCGAGGATGGCGAAACCACCGAGCCGATCGAGATGGACACCCTGATCGTGATCTACGCACGCCGCTACACCGCGTCGGGATCGAGCGGGTCGTCAGTTCCTGCCATGGACGCGGTCGGGTCGGGCCTCGTACACGTCTTCTCAGGCGGCAAGGTCATCGAGGGCACCTGGTCGCGGGACTCGGCGGACGAACTTTTCGTGCTGACCAACGCCGACGGATCGACGCTGGAAGTCCCCCCTGGTCGGCCATGGATCAACATCTTCCCGGACAACCGAACGGTTACCTGGTGACCGCCCGCTCGATCGCCGCCGATGTGCTCGCCGGTGCTCCGGCCCGGGCAGGAGTTGCTGCCGCGATCGAGATGGCCCACGCCGACCAACTGAACGCGTTCATGGAGGTCGACGACTCGGCCGCCAACGTCAGTCCCGCAATTGGCCCGATGGCGGGTGTTCCAATCGCCATCAAAGACATCATGCACCACGCCGGCCACACCACAACGTGCGGTTCAAAGTTCTACCGGCACGAGGCCACCGATTCAGCCACGGTGATAAAACGCCTGGAGGCGGCCGGGGCGGTCATCATTGGACGAACCGGACTCCACGAATTCGCTTTCGGCTTCTCCTCGGAGAACCCATGGCACGGACCGGTTCTAAACCCGTGGAACCGGTCAACGTCGCCGGGCGGGTCGTCCGGAGGCAGTGCCGCGGCGGTCGCTGCCGGGATCGTCCCGGTCGCTCTCGGCACAGACACGGGTGGCTCAATCCGGGTGCCAGCCGGCCTATGCGGTATCTACGGCCTGAAGTCGACTCACGGTCGGGTGCCGATCACCGGAGTGTTCCCGCTCATCGAATCACTCGACACGGTAGGAGCGTTCGCAAGAAACATCGGCGACCTGGCGACGACGTACCGCGTGCTGGCTGGCTACGACAACGCTGATCCCTGGTCAGTACCCGATTCAGTGGCGGTTCCGCGACCGATCTCGCGGCTGGGTGGGTTGCGGGTAGGCATTCCCCAACCCTGGGTTGAGAGCGCTCCCATGGAATCAGCCGTCCGGCGCGCTTTTGAGCACGCTATCGCGGCGCTCGAAGGGATCGGCGCATCGGTAACCGAAATTCGCAATCCGTTTTTCTCGACGCCTGGCATGATCGGCCCAACCCTGGCCGCCGAGGTCGCCGCCCTACACGGTGAGTGGTTCAACGACCCGACCAAGGAGTACGGCCCTGATGTCGCCGAGCGGATTGCCGTAGCCCTGGCAACCCCCTTGAACGAGATTGTGGACGCCAACCGTTGGCGATCGGCCCTGACCAACACCTTCCTCGAGACGTTTGACCATGTCGATGTCCTCATCACCCCGACCGTCCCGGCCCGAGTCAAACAAATTGGGCAGGACGCCATGACCTTTGACGGCCAAGACCACTTCTACCGCAAAGTGTTCTCGTGGTTCTCGTCGCTCGTCAACCACGCCGGACTTCCCGCCCTGGCGGCACCGCTGGTGGGACCGGGCGATCCCCCGCCATCACTGCAGATCATCGGCCCGCCATGGTCAGAAGACCGACTCCTCGAGATCGGTCAACGACTCGAGGATCACAATATCGTCGGGTTCCGGGCACCGAGCTAGCCGCACTCGAGCAAGTCCACGTCAACCGGCCCAAAGCCCTCGTCCTCAAACGACGCGAGCGAAACCTGCCCATTCACCTTGCCGGGCCAGAACAATGCAGCGTTCCAGAAGCCGTCTGGACCGATGAGGAACTCACCGATCTCACCGTCGATCGAGCCGTCCCACGAGTAGAAGTAGTTGCCCGCCAGTCCCGGTTCGCCCTCGGCCTCCAGCGTCAACTCCCAGGCGTCAGCGCTGATGCAAGTTGCCTCCGCCGTAACGATTCGCAGTGCCTGGGTACATTCCGGGATGGTTTGAAAGCTGATCGGCGACGACACACCGCTCGAAGTCACCGCATCCACCGTGATCTGCCCAGAACGGGTCCCGAGCCCGATCCCACCGGAGCCCTCGGCCACGGGTCCGTCGAACGTTTCGGCGTAGATCAGATCACCGTCGAGGGCGGTCACGAATACCGTGACGTCACCGCCTGCGCCAATCCCCGGCGAAGCCGAAACGGTGTACTCGACGACCGGCTCGGCGCCCTCGAAACAGAACGTGAATGCCTCGATCTCAAGAATCGTGTCCGGCACAACAGTCTCACAAACCCCCGCACGGACAGGGACTTCGACTCGGCCGCCGGAATTATCCGACACCACCACCCGACCAGGACCAGAGATGGTCTTCGAAAAGGAAAATTGCGATGGCAACGAGTCAAAGACTCCGTCAAACAGCTCGGCTCCGCCTCCGCCCCAGGCGAACACACCGTTGTAGGTGTTGCCCGGATCGCCGGTGACCGTGATCGTGATGTCGTGCTGATCGGGACCCGATCCGAACGAGTAGCAGACCACCTCGGCGGTCACTTCGAGCGAGCTTGCCGCCGCTGTGGTCGATGTGACAAGCGTTGAGTCCGGCGGCGTCGTGGTGCTCGCTGATCCCGCCACCACCGAAGTTGTCGTCGAGTCGCCCGCCCCACCGGAGCAGGCGACCACCAGCACCATGAGCAGCGAGCCGGAAACTCGGGCAATGGTGACTGTGGATCTCGTGATTGCGGGTCTTCCGAACGGTGATTTGGGCACCCGGCAGAATACCGTAGGACAGACAGCAAAGCGGGATCCGACCTGGCGGGGTCGGATCCCTCTTTCGTGGTACCGGCCGGGCGCGGGCCGGAAGCGGTGATCTACGGTTCGTAGAGGTCCATCGTCACAGCTCCAATGGTCCCGTCGGTATCAACGAAGAGGTCGACGGTCCACCATTCGAGGCAGCTGGTGGTGGTCTCAGGCTGCAGGCTGACACGGCGGTACGTCTCAAAGCCCGCCGGTGGCGCCACCGGCGGGGATGCGCAGTGGGGATGGGAACCGATCGTGACGGTGAATGGGGGTTCTACCAGAGCAAGGGCCGAGAACGGCCCGGTCCTGGCTCGGAAGATCTCCATGTCAAGCGACCACTTGTTCGGGTCGGCTAGCTCATCGAGCAACAGCGTAGTGACGGTGTTCGAGGCCAGACCGAGTACGACCTGGTCACCGAACGGCACACTGGCGACGGACGCCTGATCGGGCGCTTGTGCGAACTCCACGAAGGCTTCGACCGCCGCCAGGTCGCCAGCATTGGGCAGTGCGGCGTCTGCTCCACCTAACACGAGGCGGTTCCCGTCATACCAGGCTTGAATCTCGACCAGACCCGAAGTCCATCGCACACCTTGGGACTGCTCCAGCGGAAGATCGAGACTGTCCGGATCCGCAATAACCAGCCACGCTCCCTCGCACAGGGGTGGCAACGACTCATTCAAAAAATCGCACAGGCGTGCTCCTGACGCATCCCAGACGACGAATCCGGTCACCAGGGCGTTCCGAGGACCTTCGCCGTCGAACAGACCAGAGACGACCACCGGCTCAACATCCGGAACGCTGGGCGTAGCTGGCGTATCGGCGATGGTCGTCGAGGTCACGGTCGGATCGGAGGCCGGATCGTTGCTGGCCTGAGTGGTCGCCGTCGTCCCGATCGGCACAACCTGGTCGGGCGCCTGATTGATGAAGTAGGAGGCACCCACCACTGCGGCCAGTACTGCGGCTGCGGTCGCCAGCGCAACGACCAACCCACGACGGGTCGAGGGATCTACCCGACGGGTTGCGAGACGTGAACCCATCACCTCATCGGCGGAGACTGGACTCGCCGAACTCTCAACATAGTTGCGAAGGTCATTTTGGAAATCAGACATAGTCAACGCTCCCTATCGAAGCTTTCAGCGAGGCTCGCAGCTTGGCGAGGCCTCGTTCAACGTGGTTTTGCACTGCCGAACTCGACAGTCCGAGGAGATCGGCCGCCTCCTTATGAGTCCAGCCGTAGCCATGCACAAGAGTCACAGCCTGGCGCTGGCGAGGGCTCAACTTCTCGAGCGCTTTGGGGAGGCCCGGCTCTACCAGCGGGACCCGGTCGCCCGGGGGTTCAGGAAAAACCGGTCGGGGCCGGCGAAGTGACCGGCGGGCAGCGGTTTGGCCAACACGGTACAAATATCCGTTCGGGTTCTGCATTACCCGGACTCTTTCCCAGTGTTCCCAGGCATAGGCCAGCGCGTCAGCAGTCGCGTCTCGTCCTCGTTGGGGTCCGAACCCGGCAATCAGGGCTCGACGAAGGACCGGTTCGGCTTCGAGAACATAGGAACGGAACTCTTGATCTGTGGTTGCTGCTCTCACGGTGCTCCTCATCATGTCACTAACAAGAGCCACCAGACTCGTTTTCACACCACGCGGAATCCCAAAAGGTTTGGCCGTTGGACCCCGATGTAATGAACAGACATATCTTGAGAGTGGGTAACCTGTTGGAGCACATCCTGGAGGAAGCAGGGTTCCCTCCTTCCTCCTGTGCCAAAAAGTAGCCAGACCAAAGGACGGAATCGTGTCGACCACGATTGAAGATACAGAACCAGAAGCACTCGACAAGGTCATCATCCGCTTTGCGGGCGACTCCGGAGACGGCATGCAATTGGCAGGCAACCGGTTCACCGATGCTTCGGCTGCCTTTGGCAACGACCTCGCCACCTTCCCGAGCTTCCCTGCCGAAATTCGCGCCCCGGCCGGGACCCTGCCAGGCGTTTCCTCGTTCCAGGTCCAGATCGCCGACTTTGACATCTTGACGGCCGGCGACGAGCCCGACGTGCTCGTGGCAATGAACCCGGCCGCCTTGAAGTCGAACCTGGCAGACCTCCGCCCCATGGGCACCATTGTGATCAATACCGAAGCTTTTGAGGAGCGCAACCTCGCCAAGGCCGGATACACGGAGAACCCGCTAACGGATGGGTCGCTCAACGCGTACAAGGTCATCGAAGTTCCCATGGAATCGCTCACAAAAGAAGCGGTCAAGGACACCGGAGTCTCGGGTCGTGATGTGCTTCGGTCTAAGAACATGTTCGCTCTCGGGCTCATGGCCTGGCTCTACAGCCGCCCCCTTGAGCCAACCATCGATTGGATCAACGCCAAGTTCGGTAAGAAGCCCGAAGTCGCCGAAGCAAACATCGCCACCCTCAAGGCCGGCTACAACTTTGGCTTCACGACCGAAGCCACCAAGAACTCGGCCGTCACGGTAAAACCAGCCGACTTCCCGCCGGGCGAATACACGACCATCTCGGGCAACCTGTCACTGGCATGGGGACTCATCGCCGGGGCCAAAGCCGCCGGTCTCCCCCTGTTCTACGGCTCATATCCGATCACCCCGGCGTCGGATATCCTCCACGAATTGTCTCGCCACAAGAACTTCGGAGTTCGGACTTTCCAGGCCGAAGACGAAATCGCGGCCATTTCGGCCAGCGTCGGAGCAGCGTTTGGTGGACATTTGGCCGTGACCGGGACCAGTGGCCCTGGCCTGGCTCTGAAGTCAGAAGCGTTGTCGCTGGCGATGATGATCGAGCTGCCGCTCATAGTTATCAACGTTCAGCGGGGCGGCCCGTCGACTGGTTTGCCGACCAAGCCGGAACAGTCGGATCTACTCTTTGCGATGTACGGTCGCCACGGCGAATCCCCCTTGCCGATCGTGGCGGCGAGCTCACCTTCCGACGCCTATGAGGCATCCGTTGAGGCAGTTCGCATCGCCCTCAAATACATGACGCCCGTCATCCTCCTTTCCGACAACAGCGTGGCAACCGGATCAGAACCGTGGCGCCTGCCTGAGCGCGACTCACTCCCAGACTTCAAGGTCACTTTTGCCACCAAACCCAACTCTCCGGACGGCGAATTCATGCCCTATGTTCGAGATCCACTCACATTTGCCCGCCAGTGGGCAGTACCAGGGACACCAGGACTCGAGCATCGCATTGGCGGACTTGAAAAAGAAGAAGTGTCCGGCAATGTTTCCTACAACCCGGCCAACCACCAGCTCATGACCGACACTCGGGCCTGGAAAGTGGCAAACATCGCTAACGACATTCCGCCGGTGGCCGTCGATGACCCGGACGGTGCGTCGACGCTGGTCATCGGATGGGGATCGACCCTGCCGGTCATCAAAGCAGCGGTGCGTCGGGTGCGGAACAGCGGCAAACCGATTGCCCACGCTCATCTCCGCCATCTGAATCCCTTCCCGGCCAACCTCGGGGAAGTCTTGAGATCCTATGACAAGGTCCTGATTCCCGAGTTGAACAGCGGGCAACTGGTCCGGCTGATTCGGGCTGAATATCTCGTCGATGCCGTGGGACTCAACAAGGTGTCGGCACTGCCGTTCAAAGTGACCGAGATCGAGACCAAGCTTTTGGAGATGATCTAGATGACGACCATTGAATACACCCGCGGTGACTTCCAGTCGGACCAGGAGGTGCGTTGGTGCCCGGGCTGCGGCGACTACACCATTCTGGCGTCCGTCCAGAAGTTCATGGCTGCCTCCGGAATCCGCAGAGAGAATGCCGTGTTCATCTCCGGCATCGGGTGTGCCGCTCGTTTTCCGTATTACATGTCGACCTACGGCATGCACTCGATTCACGGCCGCGCCCCGGCCGTGGCGACCGGGCTTGCCACCGCCCGCCCCGACCTGTCTGTGTGGGTCGTTGGCGGGGACGGCGACATGATGTCAATCGGCGGGAACCATCTCATTCATGCACTTCGTCGTAACGTGAATCTCAAGATCCTCATGTTCAACAACCAGATTTACGGGCTCACCAAGGGTCAGTACTCACCCACGTCCGAGGTCGGCAAAACGACAAAGTCTTCGCCGATGGGCTCCATCGACTATCCGTTCAATCCGATGTCACTGGCGCTTGGGGCCGAAGCGACCTTTGTAGCTCGCACGCTCGATATGGATCCAAAACACACCGGCGAGATGCTCGAAGCCGCTTATGCCCACAAGGGTTCAGCGTTCATCGAGATCTACCAGAATTGCAACGTGTTCAACGACAAGGCCTTCATCGCCCTCACCGGTAAGGAAGACCGCGACAGCAACCGGATTTACCTCGAACACGGCAAGCCCATCCGCTTCGGCCAGGACATGGAGAAAGCCGTCGTAATGCACAACGGCGAAGCAACCATCGTCGATGCAGCTGCTGTAGACGAGACCGCCATATTGATCCACGATCAAACCAACATGACGATGGCGTTTGCTCTGAGCCGCTTAAGTCACTCGCCGACCGGTCCCACCCCCTTGGGTATTCTGCGCAGTGTTGAGGAGCGCGGAACCTATGACGACGGCGTGAACGCACAGTTGGCGGAAGCCAAGAGCAAGAAGGGCGAAGGCAATATCGACGATCTCATCCGGTCGCTCGGCACCTGGACAGTCGGCTAGATCCCGATCGCGGGATTGACCCCAGGGTTCAGCCCCGGTCTCGAGCTAGTGCATCGAGCGCGATTGTGACCATGTCGCCGAACGTCGTCTGCCGCTCCTCGCTCGAGGTCGCTTCGCCGGTTCGAATGTGATCAGAAACGGTGGCAATCGTCAGGGCGCGTGCCCCGTGCTCGGCCGCTACGCCGTATAGGCCGGCAGCCTCCATCTCGACGGCCAACACGTTCATTTTCTCAAGCGTGTCCCAAACGTCGGCTACGGGGTTATAAAACAGGTCCGCTGAATGCAGGTTGCCAACCCGCACGTTCTTCCCGGCCGCTTCGGCCGCATCGACCGCTGCCCGGGCCAGCTCAAAGTCGGCTGTTGCAGCAAAATCCCAGCCGCCATATCGCGCGCGATTGACAACCGAATCGGTGCAGGCACCGATGCCGATCACGATGTCACGTATCTTCACGTCGGTCGAGATCGCTCCGCAACTTCCAACCCGGATCAACCGCTTCACGTCATACTCATTCACGAGTTCGGTGGCATAGATCGACGCAGACGGTATGCCCATCCCCGTCCCCATGACTGAGACGCGCGCCCCGTTGTAGGTGCCCGTATAACCGAGCATGTTGCGCACCTCGTTGACCAACACCGGATCATCAAAAAAGGTCTCGGCGATGTACTTGGCTCGTAGCGGGTCGCCGGGAAGCAGTACCGCCTCGGCGAAGGCGCCTTTCTCGGCTGATATGTGAGGGGTTGGCATTTTCTTCCTAGCTCCCTGCTGATGAATAAGACGGAAACCTAGTCGTTCTGGCGCCCGCCGGTGTCGCGTGCCCTTGAGCCGGTCACGGTAAGAAATCCAAAAACAGATCGAACCGCTCCCCGGTCAGCATCGAATCTCCCCCATAACGGAACAGCCCTGAAAGAGGAAACCCAACATGAATAGAACATCGAAACTCGTCGCAACGGCACTCACAGCAGCTCTGCTGCTCGGTGCTTGCTCATCCGGCGAGTCAGCCGAGCCAGCTGCCCAACCCACCACGACTACGACCGTCGCCGAGGCCACGACGCCTGCCACGACGATGGCCGACATGACGGACACCACTATGTCAAACATGACCGACATGATGACTGACGTTGACGCTTTCGCCGACCTTCAGATCGCCGCCGAGACTGTAGGCAACAATGGAAACGACAAAGACCTTTCGGCCGGAATCGTGGAGGCCGTCGGCCTCGATGGGTCGATCGACGACGCGGCGGTTCAAACCTATGTGGAACTGTCAACCCTGCTCCAGGAACACGTCTACCTGGCCGGAATCG
>JAGXFS010000113.1 GCA_024637275.1 Acidimicrobiia bacterium | reverse complement strand
CGACCTCGGGTACGGTCCGACACCGCGTGCTATTGAGCTCGAGGTCAGCCATGCCCGCCGTGACCAGATGAGGCGTCAAATTGCACAGGCAGTGTCCGACGACCGACCGGCACTCGGGGGAAGCCTGCTCGTCGAAGCGGGCGAGAAGCGAGACGGCTTCGAGGTCCTAGCCGGCGCAGCTCTCGCAGGGGGACCCATAACCGACGAACGCCACACCCTGGCTACGGCCGCTCTCTCTGCAGCAATCGGCCTCGACATTCCAAACGACCGACTCGGTCACCTTCACCTCATCGCCGGCCAACACCAAAAGTCCATGGGCGACTCGGAGGATGCCGGGCAATCCTTTGCGGCGGCGGCCCTCCTGCTCACGGGCACCGACCGCATCGACGCCCTCCGCTTTTGTGCGGCAACGGCCGACGATTTTCAGCATCCGCAAGAAGCAGAACAATGGCTGGCCGCCGCCGAATACGAAGCGGTCAAGCAGAATCAGACTGGCGAGTACGGGTCACTCCTCGCGATGCATGCCCTCACGCTATCGAGGATCGGCTTTCCGGCTGAGGCGGACGCGGCGCTCGAGAAAGGTCGATCGATCGCTCAAACCGACCCCAATCACGATCGTCTATCAGCGAAGAATGAGGCCGAAATCTTGCTGGACCGCGGCTACGCCAGGCAAGCTGAGGCAGCATTTGCATCCGTGAGTTTCCAGGCTGAACGGGATGGCAACCCGATAGGAGCGTCCTTCTTTCGCGTCTATCACGCCCGGGCACTATTTGCTGCCGGAAAGGCGAGCGAGGCATTCACATTGCTTGATGCGATCGAAAACCCTGACGGGGCTCTCCTGTTCCTCAAGCAACTCGCGCTCACAGAAGGGGCTGTCTGGTTCGAACAATGGGATGAAGCTACCGAGCTTGCCAGAGCTCTTACGGAAACCATCGCGGCCGAGGTCCCGCAATGGGAGAACATTGGTCGGTTCTACCTGGCACAAAGCCTGTTGGGAAGGGGTGAGATCGACGAAGCGCGAACCCAGCTGACTTTGGCCCTCGAGGCCTGCCCGACCGGGACCGACGGATGGCGCTGGCGACTTCGGTGTCGTGCGCTGGAGATGGTCCTTACCCATGCCGAAGGCCGACCGTGGGACCAAACCGCTGCCGAAAACCTAACCGACGAGTTGCTCGTCGCCCGCTGGTTCGACGTGGCGAGCGACCTCATGATCAACCGGGCCAACATCGAGGACGACGAAGAACTTGCCCGCCAAGCGGCCGGACTGGCATCAAGCCTTGGCAACCCCACCCTGGCGATACGGGCTGCCCACGCGGCCGATCTTTGGACAGACTCGCTGGCAGCCGAGGTCGTTGGCGAGGCCCGCTCGACAGCCGCCAACCTCACCGATCCAGCTAGAGAGCAATGGTCAGCGCTTCCCCACGTTGCCGCGGCACTTGCCGCCGAACCGCCGGAGGCGAGCCCGGACGACACCAGCCTCATTGACGAGTTGAACGAAACCCTCACTGCCATCGGTCTGGCTGGGTCAGGGGACCTATTGACACCGGCCCAGCGCCATCAATCCGGGCTGGTTCGCCGCCGTCCCACCGCCCGCAAGGCGAGCCGCTGGCTCGGAATCGCTGCAGGAATTGTCGTCGTGATCGGAATCTCGGTCGGTACCAGTCTGGCGCTGAGGCCAGAGCCACCTCCGGTAACCACGGCGGCACCGACGACAACCACAACGACCACCACGATTCCCCTTACGGTCGAGCAGACCGTGTTGCCGCTACCGGCAGAACGGCTCACCGGGACGTTTGTCGCGGCAGGTGACTTCGCTCGTTCGGGGCTGACCGAAGCCACGGGCGTTGAGCAGGTCGGCGGCTCCTACTGGAAATACGTAGCAGCCGACGTCATTAGGTCGGCCCCGGTCACCTACGGAAATCTCATCTACTTCGCTCAGGACTTTGACATTCTCGCTATCGACCAGACCTCTGCTGAGGTCTTCTGGACCATGCCGACCGGCGGGGCCGTTAACTCCACCCCGGCCATCGGCCAGATCGCCAACTCTGAGGGCGCCATAGGTCAAGGAGGCACGACGCTTCTGGTAGTTGGAAGTGACGACGGTTTCGTATGGGCACGCGACGCGAGTGCTGCCAACCAACCTCCCCTCTGGCGATATGACGTCGGCGAAGCGGTTCGGAGTACTCCGGTCTTCAGTGGCAACCTCGTCATTGTCACGAGTCGCGACGGAAAAGTCCACGGAATACAAGCCGCCGACGGATCGATGGATTGGATCTATCCGGCCGAGGGCACCGTAGGTGGCTTCGAGCATTCACCGGCAGTCTCCAACGGACGCGTCTACGCCGGTGACAGTACGGGGGTCATGCATGTCATCAATGGCGAGACTGGCGAGGCGATCTGCCAGTTCGACTCCGGAGCGCCAATCAAGACATCACCAACAATCGTCGACGGGAACGTATATTTTGCCGACGCCAACCAGGGCGTCTTCTGGATGCCTGAAGGTGACTGCCCTGCCAGCCGCGGCAGTGCGAGTCGCACACAAGCGAATACCGCTTTCGACTTTGTTGTGTATGCCGACCATCTTTTCTTGCCGGACGGCGTGGCGCTCTACGGGTACAGCTTGCCGAGCGGTGAATCTGCCGGCCTGTCCTACTCAGCTCGCTCAAACCTCAGCACACCGTCGATCATCGCCAACGGGCTTATTTACTTCGGCGACCAGAACGGCGTCCTCCATGCTGCAAACGTAGAGACTTTGGAGGACGCGTGGACCTTCCAGACAGATAGCCCGATTCGCTGGGCACCCGCCATCGGCGATGGCGTGGTGTTTGTCGCTTCAGGGTCCGACTTGTGGGCGATTGGACCGGCAACGCCGTAGGGGTTGGCTCCGCTAGGCCGACATCCTGCGGAACACCGGATCACCCTCGTTGACCATGAGCCCTGGCGTCTGCGAGTCCACCAGGCTCATGACGAACCCGCGAACGCCGCCGTCAAGCAGCATCCGGTGCGCAACGAGTTCGGCCTGATCCGGCTCCGACTGACCGAGCAGAAACCCTGTAAAAGGCAAACATGGCTTGGCCACCGAAGCACCGGTCAGCTCGATGGGCCCGGTTTTGGTCTGAATTCGCAATCCGGCCGACACCTCGGATTCGGTCACCTGCCCGTCGTGCTCGACGACAATGCTTTCAGCGGCAATCCCGAGCGGGACCTCCCCAAAATGGCTCCGCATCACGTCGTAGTGGCCAGTAAACCCAATCGATAGCTGACGCTGGGGCTTGAACTTGGTGAGATCTGGATGGTCCCGGTGGTGATAGTCGAGCATGGCTCCGCCATCTGCAAGGCCGACCACCCCGGACTGCGTGAGCCACAGGGATTCGACTCTGGCTAGATGCTCGACGTGGTACTCCCCACCGTAGACAATCTGCGTGCGATGGATCTGGAGACGCACCACCGATCCGAGCAGCTGCCACTCAGACATTGCCGACACTCCAGGACCCGGTACGCTCAACGAGCAGTTCTTTGAGCAGGTCGGGACGGTCAGTGACGATGCCATCGACACCGAGGTCGAGGAATCTGGCCATCTCGTCGAGATCATTGACCGTCCAGACATGGATCTGCTTGCCCTGACTCTGGACAATATCGATCACTCGTTCGTTCAAAACGTGGATCCTGCCATGGAACTCGGGGACTTGCAGGACGTCGGCTGATACCCGCGGCATCCTGCCGATCTTGGCACCAAAGACGATCCGTGCCGTCTCTCGTGGACCGGCAGAAGTGGCTACCCGGTCCGACGCGATCTTACGAAACTTCCGCACCCGCTTCTCAACGAAGGAACCAACGATGATCCGATCCTCGAGGTGCAAACGGGAAATCGTATCAGCCATCAGTTGCTCGATACCGGAAGCCTTAAGATCAACCGTGATCACCACGTCCGGGAAGGTCAGCGCCAGCTCCTCCAACGACGGTATCGACAGTCCCTGACCGCGGGCCGGGAAGTGATGCACCGGATTGAAGCGGTGACCCGCATCGATACTGCCAAGTTCTTCAAGCGACCGTGCTACGACTGGACCGGTTTCGTCTGTCGTTCGCTCAAGAATCGAGTCATGGAAACAGACCAGGACCCCATCGGCGGTGGCGTGCACGTCAGTCTCCAGATACTTGTAGCCGAGGTCGATGGCACCCTGGAAAGCCTGCATCGTGTTCTCGGGCCACAGGACAGTCGATCCGCGATGCGCCATCGCGATGGGATGCTGGTGGCTAAGGGCTGGTTTCAACACCCTGGCAGTGTATCCCGGCCTAGGGTGAAGGCGTGATTCGGTCTGCCTTTCTCGAAGCCTCTCAGCTCGCCATCGATCTCATCGCCTCGGATCTGGTCGCCAAACGATGGACGGAGCCATCGGCCCTCGCTGGCTACGACATCGCCGGCCTGAGCGGGCACCTTGGACGCGGACTCGGCACACCGCTTCTTTACCTCGCCGAACCCATTCCGGCCGAGGAAGACGTGATTACCCCTGGCCAGTATTTCGCCTCGGTCGACTCCGACGACGACGACCTGCACGCCAGTATCAGGGCGAGAGGGAGCGCTGCGTCCGCTGCCGGTCAGGGCGGGCTGGTCGCCGAACTGGACCGGACACTCGATACCCTGACGACTCGCCTAGACGACGAGCCATTCGACCGACGGGTCCCCGTGTTCGGCGGCCACGTAATGTATCTCGACGAATACCTCGTGACACGCATGGTCGAACTCGTAGTGCACGGCGATGACCTCGCCGTGAGCGTCGGATCCGGGCCGATCAACTGGCCCGGGGAAGCGACCGACCTTGTCTTGGCAACCCTCGTTGAAACCGCGGCAATCCGACACGGCTCGTCGGCGTTGATCACCGCGCTGAGCCGCCGTGAACGGGTCACAGACTGGCCGACGGCCATCTGATCGTCAGTCGACCACCAGATAAATCTCCAGCGACAGGATCCCATCGCTCGCCGATCCGAGCCCCACAGCAATAGCCGTGTTCAGGAATCCGAGGCTCTCGTCGGCGGTTTCGAACGTGATCAGCTCCCGCGGGAAAGCCGAGCCCCGCTCCCCCGCGATGGAAACCCCGGTGGCCGAATACGATACCTTTTGCCGACCTTCTCCAATGACCGCATGGATATCAAGATCCATGTGCGAGTCGCTGCGGACCGTCACGTAGTCGGTTCCCGATACGGGCCGTTCTCCTTCCCAATGACTGGACGCTGCCGACCCGACGAATGGGAAGTCGATTCTCATGCCTCCCGGAACTCGACCGATCACATTCATATCGAGTCGGCCGGTAATCGAACAAAACGGTTCCAGGGAGGGCATGGGCGGCCTTTCAAATCGGGTTGGGTTGGACTGTTTACGCTAGTGGGGCTTCGACGTGTTTCGGGTCGGGACTTAAGTCCGTAGTCGACGGCGCCAGGAACCGATACATTCATCTTGAGCGGTCAGAACACGAAGGTCGAAAGATCGGGAGACGTAGGCCGCAGGATTGGAACGGCTCGGAAGAGTCGAGCCAAGGGCAGGAGCCCCGAGAGCTGAACGGCTAGCGGGGCTCTTGTTTATGTGCGCGCGAGGGAGGAATCCAGCAGCAGCAGCTCACCGGTGTCGAGACTCGCCGTCGGCGGTTGGAACTCGATGTGAAGGATCGGCGCGCCGGTGGTTGACCCGTCGTATGACTTGGCAGCCCGATGCCCGGAGCCTGTGATGATAAACACGGCCGAGTTACCTGGGCCCCACCCGGTCGCCCCGATCACCTCTTGCACGAGGCTGGCGATGTTGGGGGTTCGCTGATCGGCGCCGGCCTGTCCGACCACGTTCCAGGCGGGTACTGAGTTCCAATTCACAGAGGCACCAAGGAGGGACCGACCGGCCATATCGAATTTGGAGGTCGAGAAGGCTGGGGCATTGGAACTATTCTGCGCCTTGATAACCAGGTTGGTCGTCCCGCCCGAGGCTTCGTCCGTCTGGAACTGAATGTAGGCGTTCGTGATCGTCGACCCGGCCGGGATCTGGAGGTTCTGGAAGCGGATGCCGACCATCTGAATGCCGTTGTCATCCACCATCTCGAGGTCGCTGCTACGAATACGCGACGTTCCGTTCTCTCGCTCTTCGTTGTCATCGTTTGAGTCCGACACCTGCACATCGAGAGTCAACGTCGTGTCCGTGACCGTGACGGTCACCGTTGCGCTAGCGCAGGTCGGAGTGCTGTCACACACCTGGTAAGTGAAGGACGTCGACCCTACGAACGAACCGTCAGGCGTGTAGGTGATGACGCCATTGCTCGCACTGGCACCCCCCTTGGCCGGCTGACTTGTGACTGTAACCGAACCCGGAACGAGATCTCCGTCCGGATCGGTGTCGTTGTTAAGTACTGCGATCTGAACGGCCGCGTTCTTCGGGGTCGTAGCGGAATCGCTGTTGGCAACCGGCGGATCGGCCACCGGGGTCACGTTGACCGTCACCGTCCCGAATGCGTTCGAAACGCCATCAGATACCCTGTACACAAACGAATCCGGCCCGTTGGCGTTCGCAGTCGGAACGTAGTTGCCCGGGCCGCAGTTCGAGTTGACTGTGGCCGTTCCCTTCCCGGCGGCAGTAGTGATGGAACAGGTGACCGGGGCACCCTCTGGATCGTTGAACACCGGTGCCCACGAAATCGACGTGTCTTCCAACCCGGAAATACTCAGATCGCCGGCGGTTGGCGGAAGATTGACGGCTTGAATCGTGATGCTGACCGTGGCGGTCGCGCACAAAGCAGTTGGCGTTGTCGCGTCACACACCCGGTAGACGAACGAATCGGACCCACTGGCACCGGAGTTCGGCGTGTAGGTCACCCCACCTGATCCATTCGGGACTGCCGTGCCTTTGGTCGGGCCGGTCGTAATCGTCACTGACCCCGGGACCAGGTCACCATCGGGGTCCGAGTCATTGGCGGTCACACTGATGAGAACCGGCGTCGTTCCGACCGCAGTAGCGGTGTCGTTGACGGCAACCGGAGCATCTGCAACCGGCGTGATGGTCACAGTCACAACTGCCGAGGCGCAGCGGTTCCCGCTGTCGCAGACGCGATAGGTAAACGTATCCGACCCGTTGGCGTTCAGGTTGGGCGTGTACGTGACGGTGCCGGACACGTTGGCTACTGCCGTTCCCTTCGAACCGTTCGTCACGATTGAGACCGAACTGGCGACTAAATCACCGTCTGGGTCGGAATCGTTCGCCAAAACACTTATCGTCGTCACCGTGTCCTCGAGCGTCGTGGCCGAGTCCGGGTTCGCTACCGGGGCGACACCAGCGGGGCCGCTCGGAACGTACTCGACGTGCAACAACGGCGCTGCAGAAGTCGAACCGTTGTAGGACTCAGCGGCGCGTTTGCCCGTACCGGTAATCGTGAAAGCGATCGAGTTCCCCGAGATCCACCCGGGCCGGTTGACGACCGCTTGCACGAGTGACGAAATGTCAGCCGAAGTCTGATCTGCGCCAGAGGCACCGACGGTCGGCCAGGGTACCGGCGACCAGGCAACCGACGGAGCCATCACGGGACGACTGCTCACATCGAACTTCGCAGTCGTAAAGGCGGTTGCACTATCGATCGCTTGCACCTTGATGGTGAGGTTGGTGGTCTCAGTTGACGCCTCGTCGACCTGGAACTTCAAATACGCTTTCGAAATGGTCATGCCCTTTGGCACGGTCAGATTCTGGAATCGAATTCCGACCGTCTGGTTGGTGCCGTCGTTCACGAGTTCAAGGTCCGAGCTTCCAATGCGGGTGCCGCCGGTTGCCTGTTCCTCGTTGTCGTCGTTGCCGTGGATCACCCGTCGCTCAACAACCGTCGGGGCGTTGGTAACGTCGACCGTAACAACCGCTGTATCGCATAGCGGGGTGGGAGCAGTCAGATCGCAGACCCGGTAAGTGATCTGCACCGAGCCCGAGAACCCGGAGGGTGCGGTGTAGGAGATCACGCCTCCACCGACGTGCGCCGCCGAGCCATTGGATGGCTGACCGATAATCGTCACAGAGTTCGGATTCAGATCCCCGTCGACGTCGGTGTCATTGGCGACGACATTGATCTGGATCGTCGTGCCCGCTCCGGCCAGCGCCCCGTCAGCGACGGCTTTGGGAGCGTCAGGGACCGACCGAACCGTGAACGAGACAAGACCAGTGGCCGTCGAGACCCCGTCGGTGACCCGGTAGCTGAAGGAGATCGGTCCAAAGTAGTTCGCGGGAGGGGTGTACGTCCCGGCCGAACAGTTCCCAAGAACTGTTGCGCTTCCCAGCGTCGGCTGGGCAACGATCGAACATACCAGTCCGGTCGAATCGGGGTCCGAGACATTCGGCGTCCAGTTTCCCATGACGTCCTCATCGGTGGTTGCCGATACGTTGTTAGCCACCGGCGGTTGATTGAGCGGCCCGACCGAGACCGTCACCTGAGCTGTAGCGCACAGACCACCGGAGTCGCACACCCGGTAGGTAAACGTGGCATCACCAGTAAATCCGGTGCCAGGCGTATAGTCGACGGTCCCATTGGTCTTGGCAGTGGCGGTCCCATTCGACGCAGCGACAGTGATCGAAACGGTCGACGGAACGATATTCCCATCGACATCGGTGACGTTGGCGAGGACGTTGATGTTGACAAGGGAACCCGCGAGCGTTTGCGCGGTGTCGGGGTTGGCGACGGGCGCAGAGTTCGGCTGTGGGGTGGTGGCACAGGAGATATTGGAGTATGCGGAAACCGCACCACTGCCCGAGGCTCTCACGCGATAGCAATATTGGGTCGAACCTGACAAGCCGTTGTCCCGGTAGGTCGTGGTCCCGGCTGCCACGGTGGCATGGAGCAAGAACGGCCCGCCGGTCCCATTCACCGAACGATCTACTTCATGGCTCACGGTCCCACCGTTGGCGTCAGTCCAGGCCAGATCGATCAGGCCCTCCGCAGCCGTCGCTCCGAGGTTGGCTGGAGCAGGAAGCGAACCACAAGCCGTGCCCAGGGTGAACGTGTCAATGACGCCGTCTGCGAGCGAATGGAACTTGAAGGTGACCCCGCTGGTGCAGGCTTCTGCGATCACGCCACCGAACGAATCCCGATAGATAATCTGGCTCTCTGGAATCGGAGTGGGGGCAGCTTTTCTTGAACTTCCGCCGAGGCCGTTGATGATGTAGGGGAATCCATCGACCTCCAAACGCTCATAGAGGTGCGCATCACCCGATAGAACGATGTCGGCTCCCCAGGCTTTGTAGGGCCAACGCATCGTGGATGTCGCACCGTTGCTGGCGAAGGGCGCATCGTGAGCGATGACGATCTTCCACGGCGAGGTCGAAGCGGCCAGGCGGTTTTGCAGCCACACGCCTTGGGTCGATGTCGGGGTGCGTCCGTTGGGTTCCGTCACATCGGTGTTCAAGAAAAACATGTGCACGGGACCCTGGACGATGTCGTAGTACCGCTCATTCCCGGAGGTGTTCGAACTCTTGATGCCGCCACCCGGCAGCGTGTAATAGGCGAGATATTCGGCCAGGCCACCGCCGTCTTCAATGTCATGGTTGCCGAGGGCCGGGAAGAAGCGGTTCAGAGCCGAGCCCTGCCCATGGGCACCGTCGTAGTTGCCCATATAGGCAGCGTAATTCTTGCCGACGTTGGCATCCTGGCCGGCAGGTCCATAACTGTTGTCGCCGACGGTGGCGATGAAATCAGGATTGAAGCCTTTGATGAGTTGGGCGACGGCTGCCTCGTTGGAGTCGCCATCTCCCAGGTCTCCTACGATCCCGATCTTGACCGACCCGGGTTGACCGGCAGCCGCATCAACGGCCGTAACCGGGGCGAGATCCGACGCAATTGCTTCACCGTCGTCAGCGGTTAGCTGCAGCACGTACGATCCGGCTTGACTGAACGTCGCCGTCGTATCGACTGCCGCAGGATTGGCGAACGTGACGATGCCCGGGCCCGACACCTTGGACCAGGTCGTCGTCAGATTACCAGTCGGATTGCCGTCATCAATGACGTTGCCGTCCAGGGTGGCGGATCCGGTGAGGAACGTTGAATCGGCGCGAGCCGTGACGACCGGCGGCAGATTGCCGCTCCCTGCGCCATATTCAACGTAGAGCTTTGGTGCGTTGTTGGCGCCTCCCTCGAATGAGTCCGCGACTCGCTTACCCGAGCCGGTTATGACGAACACAACTGCGTTGCCCGACGCCCATCCCGGCCGATCGATGACTTGCTGCAGAACCGCACTCAGATCAGGCGTGGCCTGAGCCGGCCCGGTCAGTCCTGTTCCTGTCCACGCTGGCGGTGCCCAGGCAACCGTCGTGGAAGCCCGGAGACGACTCGAGATGTTCTGCGGAGTAGTCGTGAACGTGCCAGGGTTGTCAGCGGCCTGGACCGCGATCGTAAGGTTGGTCGGTCCCGAATGAGCCTCATCGGAGCGGAACTGGATGTACGCCGACGTGATTGCAGCGCCGGGCGGAATAGCCAGCGTCGAATATCGAAGGCCTACCGTTTGGGTGGAAGTTTCCTCGACGAGTTCAAGATCCGAGCTGCCGAGGGTCATCGACCCGGTGGAGCCTTCTTCGGCGTCATCGGTTCCGGTCGCGATGACTGCGGAAAGCGAGAATGGTGCGGCCTGCGCGGCGTCAAGCCAACCGGCGACGGGCACGATGCCCAACACGAGTGTCAGCACGACAAAGACGTTCAAAAATCGTGGCCGCCGCGGCGGCCGACGATGTAACCCCTTGGATCTCCCCCAAGAGCCCATAGCCCCAACCTTCCCCAATCAGCAGGATCATAGGGCATAACTCACTGAGACCAAACGAAAAGCCACAATAAGTGATCAATATGATGCGACCGACCTAGGGCGTTCACACGAAACCGTCGGCCTTCCCCGGGAATCCGCCCGATAGCAAACGATCGTTTGTTACTCTTCGCTCATGGCCTCCTTCGAAGCAATCATTGCCGCCGACCACAAGGTCGAACCTCGTGACGAAATGCCCGAGGCGTACCGGCAGAACCTGATCAGGCAGATCGCCCAGCACGCTCATTCGGAAATCATTGGCATGCAGCCCGAGGGTACGTGGATCACTCGCGCTCCCTCGCTCAAGCGGAAGGCCATCCTGATGGCCAAAGTCCAGGACGAGGCCGGCCATGGGTTATACCTCTACTCAGCCGCTGAGACGCTCGGCGTGTCGCGCAACGAGCTCATGGATCGACTCCATGACGGTCGCCAGAAATACTCGTCGATCTTCAATTACCCAACCCTCACCTGGGGCGACATCGGTGCGATTGGATGGCTGGTCGATGGGGCCGCCATCACCAATCAGCTCATGCTCGCCCGCTGCTCCTACGGACCTTATGCCAGGGCGATGGTGAAGATCTGCAAGGAGGAGTCGTTCCATCAGCGACAGGGCTACGAAATCATGATGACTTTGTCGAATGGCACTGAGGATCAGAAAGCAATGGCGCAGGACTCACTCGATCGATGGTGGTGGCCATCACTCATGATGTTTGGACCCCACGACTCTGAGTCAACGCACTCCGAGCAATCAACCGCCTGGAAGATCAAGCGGGTATCGAACGACCAGCTCAGGCAGGAGTTCATCGACATGACGGTTCCACAAGCGAACTTCCTGGGGCTCACCATTCCCGACCCGGACCTGAAATGGAACGATGAGCGAGGCGGCTACGACACTGGCGAGATCGATTGGGACGAGTTCTGGCGGGTTGTCAAGGGCAATGGGCCGCTCAACCGTGAGCGTATCGAACACAAGGTCGCTGCCTGGAACGAAAACGCCTGGGTCCGGGACGCCGCCGCAGCCTATGCCAACAAACGGATGAGCGCCTGATGCCTTACGAAGTACACGTCGCCCCCGGAGAGGTTCCCGAACCCGAATCGGCAACGACGCAAGAGGCCGGTTCAGCTGACCACGGCTGGCCGCTGTGGGAGGTCTTCGTTCGGGCGCGGCGAGGCTTGAGCCATGTGCACGCGGGAAGCATCCACGCCCCCGACGCCGAGATGGCCCTCGAATCCGCCCGCGACGTCTACACGCGACGCTCAGAAGGGATAAGCATCTGGGTGGTTCCGTCGACGGTGATCGTGGCCGCCGATCCCGACGACGCAGACATCCTGTTCGACTCCGACAAGCCGTACCGGCATCCGACCTTTTACGAGATTCCCGACGAAGTCGGACACATGTAATGGGCGACAGATAATGGGCGAAACAGGGCCCGGCGCCAGCGTGGAGGATCGCATCGCCTACACGCTCCGGCACGCCGATGACTGTCTCGTTCTGTCACATCGTTTGGCGGAATGGTCATCACGAGCCCCCGACCTCGAGGAGGACATTGCGCTGACCAACGTCGGCCTCGACCTACTCGGACAGGGCCGACTTCTCTATGCGTACGCCGGGGAACTTGACGGTCACAAAACCGAAGACGACTACGCCTACTTGAGGAACGAACGCCAGTACAGCAACGTGTTGCTGGTCGAACAACCGAATGGCGACTTCGCCAAAACCATCGTGCGTCAACTCATGTTCTCGACCTACCAGCAATTCCTTTGGGACCAGCTCCAGACTTCTGTCGATTCGACGCTGGCTGCCATCGCCGCCAAGGCGGCCAAGGAGACGGCCTACCACCTCCGGCACTCCCGAACCTGGGTTCAGCGCCTCGGGAAGGGAACGTTCGAGTCTCACGCTCGAATGCAATTGGCGATTGATGCACTGTGGCGGTTCTCTGATGAGCTGCTTACTGCCGACGATCTTGACGTCCGCCTGGCCGAAGCCGGGATCGGAGTGGAGGCCGACGCCCTTGCTCAAGCCTGGCAAGCCAGCATCAGGTCGGACCTGGAAGGCGCTGCCTTGGCTTTGCCTGCCGACCTCCACCAGACCAACGGAGGTCGGGCCGGGCGGCACACCAATCACCTCGGTCTGATGCTCGCCGAAATGCAGGTCCTCCGCCGGGCTCACCCGGGAGCGACGTGGTGAACGCCATCCGCGCCGCCATCGAATCGGTTTGTGACCCGGAAATTCCCGTTCTCACCATTGTCGATCTCGGGGTCCTAAGGAACGTCCGCCAGGTCGGGGACGCGGTAACCGTCACCATTACCCCGACGTACTCTGGGTGTCCCGCCATGGACGCCATTCGAGAGGACATCGTGGCGGCCGCGACCACCGCTGGCGCGGCCTCCGTCACCGTGAACACCGTTCTCAGCCCGGCGTGGACGACCGAGTGGATGACCGACCAGGGACGCCTCAAGCTGGCCGAGTTCGGAATCGCCCCACCGGGCGCTGATCCGATCTGCCCGCAGTGTGCGGCGTCGAACCCTCGAACCGTTTCTGAGTTCGGATCAACTGCCTGCAAAGCCCTCATGGTCTGTTCGGCTTGCGGCGAACCGTTCGACAGGTTCAAAGACCTGTGAACGATTTCACGCCGCTTCCAATCACAGACGTCGAGCATCTGACCGATGATTCTGTTGCGATCACCTTCGGACTCGACGACGAAACGCGCTGGGGATTTCGCTACTCGGCAGGCCAGCACGTCACGGTTCGGGCGTTCATCGACGGTGAGGATGTCCGGCGTTCCTATTCGATCTGCGCTGACGCCAGCGTGGGTGAATTGCGGGTCGGGGTTCGTCGCCTGGACGGCGGAGTTTTTTCGACCTGGGCCACCAAGGAACTGCAGGTGGGCGACGTTCTCGATGTTATGACACCTGTCGGGGACTTCACGGTTCCGGCCCCGACCGGCCCCCGCCATCTCGGTGCGATTGCGGCTGGATCAGGTATCACGCCGATTCTGTCGATCGCAAAAACCGTGCTGAACGCTGAACCATACAGCCGGTTCAGCCTGATCTTCGGCAATCGCACCGCACAGTCGATCATGTTCCTGGAGGAGCTAGAAGCCCTGAAGGACAGACATACGGACCGGTTTCAGCTGGTTCACGTCCTGTCACGGGAACCCTCGGCGGTCCCGCTCTTTTCGGGGCGGATCGATCGCCTCAAGATCGAGGCGCTGCTCGACACGGTCATTACCGAACCCGCCGACCACTGGTTTCTGTGTGGACCGTACGAGATGGTTCACACCGCCCGGGAAGTTCTCGAGCGTCGGCAAACCGGCCAGGTTCACGACGAACTGTTCTTTGCCGAGCCCTATGTTGCCCCACCGGTCCCGCCGCCATCCACCGAGGGTATCACCAACGTGACTTTTACGCTGGACGGCCGCGCTTCGGTAGTGCTCGTCGATCCAGAGGGTTCACCAGTCCTCGACTACGCACTCGGGGTTCGCAGTGAATTGCCCTTCTCCTGCCGGGGAGGTGTCTGCGCTACCTGCAAGGCAAAAGTCGTCAGCGGAGCAGTGCGTATGGACGAAAACTGGTGCCTGGTCCCCGAAGAAGTTGCGGCCGGAATCGTTCTGACCTGTCAGTCACACCCCTTGACAGACGAACTCGTCCTCGATTACGACGTATGAGCCGCCTCAGTCGCGACGATGTGATTGAGGCGGCCGGTCGACTGTTCGCTAAGCAGGGCTATCACGCAACATCCATGCGGGACCTCGGGGGCGAACTCGGCATACTCGGCGGGTCGGTCTACGCCCACGTCTCATCAAAAGAAGAACTGCTGGTTGAGGTGGTTCAGCGAGCGGGCCGACTCTTCGGGGAGTCCGCCGAACAAGCCATGAGCAGCAGCGAGCACCCCGAGGACCAACTCAAAGCGCTCATCCGCGGTCACATCGGCGTTGTCCTAGATCACCGTGACGAAGCGCAAACGTTCCTGAACGAAGCCACCGCGCTCGGTGAAAGCAACCGCCAAGCGATCGTCGGGGAACGCGATACGTACGAAGCGCTTTTCCGCTCAGTGATAGCAGACGGAATCACGGAGGGCGCCTTTCGCTCAGACCTCGACGCCAATCTCGCCGCCACATTTGTCCTTTCCATCCTCAACGCGATCGAGCGTTGGTACCGACCGGACGGTCGGGTCGATCCGGCGAGCCTCACCAACGACCTGCACAGGTTCGCAATTTCCGGGATCTCCTGAGAACCGAACCGGGCTTTCCTTCGTATTCCCTCCTAGCCGCCACAAGGC
This sequence comes from Acidimicrobiia bacterium, assembly GCA_024637275.1. Classification (GTDB taxonomy): domain Bacteria; phylum Actinomycetota; class Acidimicrobiia; order Spongiisociales; family JAENVV01; genus JAENVV01. The sequence goes on along the minus strand of JAGXFS010000113.1, from coordinate 7,587 downwards.
GGACACGTCCAATAGGAGGAAGAACATGCGGAGATTCTTGTCCACGATGATGCTGGTGGGACTTATGGTTCTGGCGGCCGTTCCCGCCTTTGCGCACACAGCCCCACCGTGCAATGACACCAACGGAGACGGCAGTCCATCAGGAGCCGAGTACGCCAAGCACCACATCGTGGCTCTTGCCCACGAAGGCATGCTGGGTAACGGTGGTCACAAGCCTGGCGCCCACCGGGGCTTCTCGCTCTGCAAGTAGCAGCCCATCACAACAGAGAACTGTGGGGAGCGCCGGACGCTCCCCACAGTTTTTGCTAGATACCGAGTGACTCGTGCAGTGCGGCCTCGTCGATGGTCGCGTCGCCACGGTTGCGATGCCAACGGTCCCACAGGACCAACATTGACGGCAGCACCAAGAGCGAGAACAGCAATGCGTAAGCAATCGCATAGAACGTGACAGCTCCGAACTGCTGAAACGGGGTCAGGTTGGAAGTAACCAACGACCCGAATCCAGCCATGGTCGTCAAGGCCGAACCGGCCAAGGCGCCTCCGGTGTGCAACGTTGTCGATCTGATCGCTTCTCCTGTCGACTCGAATCGGATCCGGTCTTCCTGGAATCGGTGCGTGATATGAATGGTGTAGGGGACTGCAATACCAATCGCCAGCGCAGATATCGTCGCGGTGACCGGGCCGAACGGAATACCGGTTAGCGCCATCGTGCCGAACGTCGCCAGGATTACGAGGACCACCGGCAGCATCGTTATGACTCCAAGGAAGGGCCGGCGAGACTCAACCCAGAAATTGATGATGAGCAGGATCGTGGCAGCAATCAGCGTGATCCACAGCGAGCTCACCTGAGACGACTGCAGGGACTTGACCACCACATCACCAATGATGTTTTGGGAGGTGGGAATAGCGGTCGCTCCAGCCTCGTCCACCGAAGCAAAAGCGACGACTAGACCATCGTTGAGTTCGCCGGCCCGTGCATCGCCAGCCTGAGTATTAATGGTCCACAGGGCCGCGTCGTATGAGCCACTGTCAGACTGGTGTACGACCGACGCAAAGCCGGTTGGATCGACGCCGGCGGCGGCATCGTAGAGTTCGGAGAGATCAGACGACGCCGGAACCTTCAAGTCGGGACCGAGCCCCACCGCCTCCCCAACGGCGGCCACGGTCGGATCGAACGTTGGAGAATTCGGTTGGACCATGCTGGCGATCACCGATAGGGGGGATGTGGCCGCTGGCGCATCGCCGAACAGGATTACGTCGGTGGTGGCGCTCAGGTTGGCCAAAGCTTCGGCCTGGGCATTGTGAACGGCCGGCGACGTGATGTCGCCTTCGATCAAGACACTGGTGGTTTCTCCGAAGCCGCCACCGAAGTTTTCGGTGAGTTGGTCAATCGCGGCAAGTAGCGGGTTGTCCGTGGGGACAAAGTCAGTAAACGAGAACTTTGTTTCGAGCTGCCGAAAGCCCATATACCCGAGCACACCGATAAGCAGGGCGAGTATCACTACCGGCACCGCCGCTTTGTCGGCAAGAGCCCCGGTAGGTCCGACAATCTTGGGCAGGTAGATGATCGTAAGACCGACCACGGCTCCAATGGCGCCAAACACCCAGACCGAGTTCAGCTCGAACACCTCTCCGAAACCGAGACCGCGGATCCCGGCCTCGATCAGGACGCTGAGCCCATAGACGACAGCACCGCCCAACGCACCGGCGACGACCGAGCCAACCGGTCCGCCTTTCGCCTCCTCAGCAGCAAAATCGGCAGGTACCAGGCGGTCGCCCGCCTTGCGATCGAGGAGGAACCGGACCGCCGGAACCAGGGTGAGCATCAGCGCGAACGAAACGATGATGCCGACGGCAGCCAGGATTCCAAAGTCTTTGAGGGCCGGGATCGGGCTAACCAGGTTGGTCAAAAACCCGACTGCAGTCGTAACCGTTGCGAGGATCAAGGCCACCCCGACCGTGCGGATGGCCGTCTCCGTAGCCTTTTCGACGCCGCGTTCCTGGCCAAACTCCTCTTGATACCGCGAGGTCATATGGATGCCGTAGTCCACCCCAAGCCCGATTAACAGAATCGGAAGGATCTGGACGATCTGGTTGAAATCGCCGATGATTCCTAGATACTTCGGGCCGAGCAACACGCCGATCCCATTCATGATGCCGATCGCCAGGAAGATGGCAAACATAGTCAAACCCATGGTGGCGAACATGCGTCTCACCGATCGAAGCGTCCCGTTCCGACCGCTCAAGCGGCGCCAGTAGTTGAAGAGCAAGATGACCACAATGATGAGAGCAGCCAGGCCAAACATCCGACCGATCTCGGCCGTGCTGTCGCCACCCGTCGCGAAGATCAGTTCGAACGAGAATCCCGTAGCCTCGTATCCGGCAGGAAGATCCAGTTGGGAGATCTCATCGACAAACGCCTGTTGACGGAGCGAAAACGCTTCGAATTCGGCCGCATCGGTCTGTTCAGGACTGTCGAGGAATAGGATCATCAGCCCGCTCGAGGCAGACGGTGCACTCAGGTCCTTATCGGTACTCAGCAGGTTCTCGACGAGTCCGACTTGAGCGGCCGGGATGAACGACAAGCGATCCAGGTAGGCAGCTTTCAGTTGGGTGGTGCTCGGATTCGAGGGCAAGTACGAAGCCGTGAAGCCGTCAGGCAGCTGAGCTGAGCTGAGTGCCGAGGCGAGGCTCTCCTCCTCAGCTGTGGTCAAGGACTCCGACAGCGTGACGCTGATCAACCCTTTGGAAGCGCTTGGCCCGGACGGGTCTTTGTCGTTGGAGAGCAAGAAATCGAGGAAAGGCGCGAATTCGGCTGGCACAAACGCGACGCGTTCGCGATAGACCGCTTTGAAATCGTCCTCGGTCGGATTAAGAGGAAGGGCCGTGGCGGAGTAACCGTCGGCGAGATTGAGATCAGCCAGCGCTGCCTGAATCGCGGCCACCTCTTCAGCGGAAGGGGGTTCGGTGAGCGTGAACGACACGAGGCCTGCAGAAGCACTAGGCACCGACAAATCGGCATCGTTCGACGCCAGGAACGCCAGAATCGGCTGGACCTCGGGTGGCAGGTTCGGAACCGCGCCAAGATAGGCCTGCTTGAGGCCCTCGGTTGGGATATCGACCGGCACGCTCCCCTGGGCGATGGCACTCTCAACCGGCAACAGATACGAACTAACCGGCGGCTGATCGCCCTCGGGCAATTTGGCGCCGAGGACACCGAACCCGACGCCCTGCACGGCCTGAACCGCTTGCAGACCTTCAGCCGTGAAGACGTCGCCATCAGCCGAACGAACAACGACTTGCAGCGACAGCCCCTGACCAGCAGCCCCTTCGATCGGCGCCAGGAATCCGGTAACGGGTGGCTGCTCGCCATCGGTGAGGATCTTGCCGGCCGCGTTTGAAGCGAACACCGCCTCCTGTACGACTTGTGACGCCGCCAACCCGGCCGGGCTGATGACGTCGGGTCCACTCACGACGATCTGAATACCCGGCCCCTGACCGGCAGCGCTATCGAGGGGAGCCAGAAAGCTGACGACGGGAGGCTGACCGTTTGACTCCTGGAGATCACCGCTCAGTTCCGAGGTCTCCAGTGCTTGGGTGATTGCGCCGACAACCTCAGCGCCTTCAGCCGAAACGACATCATCACCAGAAACGATCACCTGGAGCACGGAACCCGATGACTCAGTGCCGAACAGGTCACCGATTCGCGCAGATGCATCGAGCGCCTCGGCCTCAGGAGCGAACCCGTCATTGGCGTCGGCTTGGACCGTGAACCGGTTGAAGTAGGAAAGGCCAACGCCGACTACCAGGACCGCAATGACCGTGACCCATGGATAGCGCTGCACCGAGCGCGACAGTAAGCGAACGAGGGCTTTCACGAGTTTTTCCCCTTAGAAATACACATTTTGGATGGGCGCTCAAAAACGGCCCACAGCAGGCTACGACTCGACGCCGATTAGGCCAAGCTCAGTTTATCCAGGACAGCAAAAAACCGGCGCATCTCCAGATCGGTCCCCACAGACACCCGCAGGCCGCCGGGAGTCGAACGGGTGATCACCCCGTGTTGCTGGAACTCTGCAAAAACCCGGCCAGGGTCATCCATCGGCAAATACACGAAGTTCGCCTGGCTTGGAACGTACCCGATCGATCGGTCAGCCAGGCCTGACTCAAGTCCACGCCGTCCGGCGGCATTCGCAGCCCGCCGCCGCTCCAGTTCAGTTGGATCCTGAAGTGATTCTGCCGCGGCAACTTGCGCCACGGTTGTGACCGTAAACGGGGCTTGCGCTTTACGCAGCTCAGCCAGAGTCGCCGCCATACCAACCGCGTAGCCAACCCGAAATGCGGCAAGAGCGAAGATCTTCGAAAAGGTTCGGGTCACGATGACGTTAGGTCGACTCACTGCCTCAGGAATCATCGATTGCCAGTCGGGATCGGTTACATACTCCTCATAGGCCTCGTCGACCACCACCAACACGTCATCGCTCACCGCATCCAGAAACCGTCGAGTGTCCTCGGTCGCGTTCACCGTCCCGGTTGGATTATTCGGGTTACACAGGTACACAACAGTGGTGGTGGCGTCGATCGCCGACAGCAACTGATCGAGGTCAACGCGAAAGTCACTGTCGAGGGCAACCGGGCGACCCGTCGCCCCCGAAAGCTTGGTCGCAAGTTGATAGATCACAAACGATGGGTCAGGAAATACGGCCGAGGTGCCGGGACCTCCGACGGCAAGCGCTACCTCCCGCAAGGTCGATGAGCTACCGGCCGCAAACCATAGATTGTCTGGGTCGATGCCATGATGCGACGCCGTGAGGGCGGCGAGGCCACGGATGGCGTTGTCTGGATAACGGTTGGCATCGGCAGCGGCTCTCGCCACGGCGCCCGAAACACCGGGGAATGGTCCCTCAGGTGCCTCATTCGAAGCCAGCTTGACAATGGCGGACTCCTCAAGCCCGATTTCGGCGGCCACCGCCGCGGTCGTCCGACCCGCAATGTAGGGGTTGATAGATGCTACTTCCGGTCGAACGCGAATCACGGGTGGATACTACCGACTTGGCCCGCCGACCCCACCTGGCCACACTGCGTGGTTCCAGCACCGCTAGGGTGAAGCCTCGATCGCCCACGAAAGTTCAAAAGAGTGGGTCGATCCGGGCAGTAGACTGTCCGAAGACGTTATGAGAGGTTCCGATGGTCTGGGCGTTCTCGATTACCGCCGGCGTCATGACAGCGTTGTTCTTGTGGGCGGGAATCTACGTGATGTCCGCAGCGCGCAAGATCTCCGAACCCCGCTTCCGGCGCCTGCTGCGCACCATCGGTCTGGCGTCCCTCATCATGGCGATGATCGGTTTGTTCTTCCTGCTGATGGGAATCGCCCACCTCGACATCGGTCGAAGCCCGTCTATCAACCGGGCCATATGGTTCGGCTTTGCCGTTATGGTGAGCGCCTTCTGGCTGGCAGGTCTGTCGCTACGTGTCGTGAGCGATCTCGCCGAACCCATGCGAAAGGCCGAACGGATGATGACCGCACTGTCCGATCAGATTCCGACTACGGCAGTCGGGGACCTCGGGCTGACCTCCCGAGAGCTCGAGGTCGTGAGTGTGATCGCCCAGGGATCGATCACCGACGCCCAAATCGCCGAGAAACTCTTCATATCCAAGGCGACGGCCGCGACTCATGTGCGGAACATTCTCAAGAAGGCCGGCTTGAGCAACCGACGTGACCTGATGCTGCTCGGCGGTTGGAGTGACGTTTCTCCTGCTGATCGGCCGGTCCGGCACTAGCGAGCCATCACCGGGTTCTCACCGTCCGGTAACTAGTGTCTGCTGGACATGCTGCGGAAGAAACCGACTTCAGGCACAGCCGGAAAGCACCGGATCAGTCGATCATGTCGACGGGGCCATGCGCTCGGCCTCCCGGCGCTCGTCGCAGGCGGAATCAGTATGGCTACGTGCGCCCGATGCGGATTCACCGAAATCGATCTGACCGAATCGACAGTTCCTGCCAGACTCGGTGAACGGAAACAATTGTGGCAATAGCAAAAATGGAGACCATGACCACGCAAATCCATGCGGGTGGCGGCGTCATCTGGCGGCCCAACAAATCGGGTTCAGTGGACGTCCTGCTCGTCCACCGTCCAGGCTACAAAGACTGGACGTTCCCCAAGGGCAAGCAGGACGATGGCGAAGCCATTCGAATGACCGCCCGGCGGGAAGTGGCCGAGGAAACGAATCTGCACTGCCGGCTCGGTAAATTGCTCGGGACCATCGAGTACGAAACCGGAGGTGGGTCGGACAAGACCGTCCATATGTGGGAAATGGCCTACTCACATGGGTCGTTCAAGCCGAACAGTGAAGTGGACAAGGTCCTCTGGGTCCCGGCCGAGAAGGTCGCCAAGAAACTGACTTATCAGCGAGACCGCGAGTTCTACGAATCCCTGAGGACTAACTGGTGGGTCGGCAAACCCTGGGTCCAGCTCATCCGGCATGCAGAGGCGGGCAATCGCCGCACCTGGACTGGAGAAGACCAAACCAGGCCGCTGGCGGCAATTGGACGTCAGCAAGCCATCGCCCTGCGGGAGAAATATGCAGACCGGGGGCTTGACCGGATCGTTTCGAGCCCATACGTACGGTGTGTCCAAACGGTTGAGCCCCTGTCGGCCGCAACAGGAATAGAGATCGAAAAACATCCAGATCTCGCCGAGGGTGCCAATCCGAAAGCCACCGCAGCTCTGCTCCAGGAACTTGCAGAGGGCCGGTCGGCGGTGTGCTCACACGGCGATGTGATAACCGACGTCATGAACTATCTCGTTCGACGAGGCGTGCGTCTCAGTGCACCTTTCGACACGAAGAAAGCGTCCGTCTGGAAACTGTCAGGGACTGACGGCAAGATCACCAAGGCGAAATACCAACCACCCCCGGTTGTCTAACGGTCAGGCGAATGCTTGGCTCCGCAACCCCTCTTGTTCGCGGTCGTGCTGCTGATGGCTGCCAGTCGCCGGACTGGCAGATTCCGGACGGCTAATCAAGCCAATGTTCTTGCCAAGCAGATCAGCCAATCGGTGGCGCACGAACGTCCACGCGCCCATGTTGGCTGGCTCCTCCTGCAGCCAGACCACTTCGACCTCGTCGCCGTACCGCCCGAGTTCTGCAGCTAGTTCCTCTGCAGGGAACGGGTACAACCGCTCAACCCGAACCAGGGCAACATGAGCGGGTTGATGGGCAATGAGGTCGTGGTACACCTTGCCAGAACACAGCACGACACGCTTGACGGCCGATGGCTCGGCGAGTGCGTCTTCGATGACCGGAGCAAACTGGCCGGTGGTGATCTCGTCAACCGATCCGAACGCCGACTTGGTGCGGAGAAGGCTCTTCGGCGTGAAGACAACCATCGGTTTGCGGACGGGGTCGATGGCCTGGCGCCTCAGAGCGTGAAAATAGGAAGTAGATGTCGACGGGACCACGATCCGCATGTTGTCTTCGGCGCATGATTGCAGGAAACGCTCGATCCTGGCCGACGAGTGTTCGGGGCCCTGGCCTTCGAATCCGTGCGGGAGCAGCATGACCAACCCGGACGCCTGATTCCACTTG
>JAGXFS010000112.1 GCA_024637275.1 Acidimicrobiia bacterium | reverse complement strand
TATCAATTCCCTGGTGTGCTCAAGCACCCTGGGTAGGTCGACAAGCAAGTAGAAGGCGATTACCGGCGTCAAGAACAGCAACACGACTATTTCGGCGAATCCCAGCGCCAGCGTGAACGCCTGGCCCAAGAAAACGCTGAGACCTGCCTGGAAAGCTGCGTCGGGAGTTGCCACCTGAGCAACGAGTTCGTCGTAGCTCATCAGCGACAGGCCGGTGATACCCATTCCATCGGCCAGGTCAACGATCCTCGCCAGGAAGTCGTCGTAGATCACCGGCAGTTCGGCGCCAAGCGCATTGGCCTGTTCAACGACGAGCGGCACCACGACCGAGAAGATGAGCAAAAGTATCGACAACCCGAGGAGGTAAGCGACGACCGTGCCAATCACGCGGGGCACGCCACGATCGTTCAGTCGAGTCACCAGTGGGTTGAGAATGTAAATGATCGCGGTTGCGAAGAGAACCGGCCCCCACAGTATGTGTACCTGAGCCAACACCCAACCGAGGATGGCAATAACGAGGAAGCCGCCGACAAGCGCCCAGGCGCCGACCCCGAAGCGCCGCAGCCGTTCATGTGGATCAATCATTGGGCCGAGTCTATCTAGCGTTCGGTAATCGTGACTATCGCGCCGTCGCCAACGATGATCGTGTACGGATCGGCCGGACCGGCAGTCGATCTGCCAACCCCCGTGGTTGTCCAGTCGGACGGCACGTCAGCTGACCCAACGACGTCGATACGATCACCTTCTCGCACAACGAGATCGATTCGACCATCGAGTTCAATGGTCGAGCCAGGCCGTACGAAGCCGAGAACTAGAACACCGTCGCCGGCTGCCCGCAGGTCTCCGACACTCACTGACGCCAGATCAATGTCGATGAGGTCTGCGTTCGCTTCCACTTCCCAAGTGACCGAGAGCGAAAGTTTCACTGTCCATCCAACACTTTGAAACCAGCCCGAGTCCTCTCTCGGTGAGATGCTGATCGACGGATCAGTGTCGTTGACGATCTCCAGGGCGGTTGGGGCACCTGTGCTGCCGCCTCGATTCAACATGAGAACCTTGTACAGCTCTGCCTGATTGGCGGGGCGAACAACCAACTCGCCTGGCAGGTCCAACTCGATCCGCGCGTCCGTGACGGCCTCGACGAGTGGCCCGGAAATATCTGCCGCCGTTGAGGGAAGCTCGTCCCATCGGGCTATGTGCAAGGCCACCGTCACGCCCAAGTAGGTGAGCAGCAGCAACGGGAGTACTGCCGAAAGTCGAGGGGCACCCTTGCGGAGGCGGGGAATGAGCGCGGCAAAGATCAGAGCAATGACCACAAACGCCGGCCAAAACGAAATGACGTCCAGCAAAAGAGTCTTCGATAAAACCCCTGCGCCGACGCCAAGTCCGATGACGACCAACACGACCCCGACCATCGTCCACGCCCAGATGGGCCAGATGGATATCACCTTCGGCTGCGCCGCCTCACCAGGAAGCACTGGTTCGGCGTCGTCGGGTAGTCCGACCTCTTCGGCGGTCGATTCCGTCGTCACCTCTCCCGTCGCCTCATCGGCTTGAAGCCCATCGGCAATCTCGTCATCCGCCAGGAGTTCTGATGCTTCCGATGTGACTTCGTCTACGCCGTCGGACGCGTCGATGGCATCGGCGGGTTGTGGAAGGTCGTCAGAAGCCTCGCCGGATCCCTCGTCCGGATCGTCCGGCGAGTCACTCACCCCGAGAAGCTCGTGCCGAGAATGATCAGAATATCGGCCGAAGGAGCGGCCGCAGGATTGGCAGCGACCTTGGTACCGGCCACCAGGTTTTGGACGGTCAACGCCTCGGCTTGAAAGCCCGGGGCGTAGTAGATAAAGCTGTCAACCTGGGTTGGAGAGTAATTGTCTTGTTCTTCCATTTGATAGCCAGCAGCGGCGAGATCGGCGGTGACCCCGGCTGCCAGTCCGCTCGTCCTGGTTGAGTTGAGGACCTTCACGGTGATCTCCCCGGGACTCCGCTCGGAGCCAACGGTCGTCGTGGGAGAGGTTGTTGTGGTTGTTGTGGCTGGTGCAGCCGTCGTAGAAGTTGATCCGGCCACTGTCGTCGGCGTAGACCCCAAGCTTGTGGCCGGTGGGATAGTGGTCCGGACCGGTTGAACCGTGTCGTCGGCAGTGGTGGAGGTGGTGCTGCTGGTCCCCGCGGCGATCGGCGTGGTCGGAACTGGCGGATCGGCCGGAAACCACTCGGGCAGGAGTTTCACCACCGCGAACACCAGGGCGAGGACGATCCCGACGCCAAGCACAATCATGGTGGCGTGCCGGATGAGGCCAGCCCAAAATTCGCCGGTTCCTGGCGCTTCATGCTTTCCGGCCATTACGCGTCTCCGGAAGCCTGCAAACGCCTGATCTTCTCGCGCCGTGACGTGGCCTGGAGCCTGCGCACGGTCATCGGGTCATACTCGGCGGCCAACGGCTCATCGGCCAGTTTTCGCAAGGTTTGGTAGTACTTCGTGGCGCTCATGCCTAGCTGCTCCTGGATGGCATCGGACTTCGGGCCCGGGATAAGCCAGGCGGACCGCTCGAAATCGAGCACGGCCTTTTGGATAGCGGAGAGCATGATTATCAAGGTTATCGCTGATCCTGTCACTCTCGGCGGATTTCACGTCACCCACCGACTCCAGGCTCCGATTTCGCTTCCTGGTCATGCTAGAGCTGGCGGAGGGATTCGAACCCACGACCTGCCGCTTACAAGGCGGCTGCTCTACCCCTGAGCTACGCCAGCAGGTTGGGCAGTGTACCGGATAGACCAATCCATTCAGTCGGACCGTGCCCGGCGAATCTCAAAAGCAGCCAGCGCGGCCGCCACCGAAGCGTTCAGACTCTCGGATGCCTCACCCATGGGAATCGAAACAATCACATCACAACGTTCCGCGACCAGCTGAGCCAAGCCGGCGCCTTCGGCTCCGATCACCACGGCAATCGGTTCGGAGGCAAGACCGAGGCCAAAAAGCGATTCGGTCCCCTGAGCATCTAGGCCCACCGTCCAGACCCCCAACTGTCGCAGTCGAGTGAGGGCGTTGGCCACCGAACTGACAACCGCCACCGGAAGCTTCTCCAACGCCCCGACCGACGCCTTGAACGCCGTCGACCCAAGCGGAGCCGATCGAACCGATGAAACGACGAGCCCCGACATGCCAGCCGCCAGGGCCGACCTGGCGATGGCTCCAACGTTATGAGGATCCTCCAAGTGGTCAAGAACCAGAATGGCCGGGCGATCACCACTGGCTAGATCCTCGAGGGACACGGTGGCGATCGGTCGACAGATAGCTACGACGCCCTGAGGGGCCGTGGTTTCGGCCTCAGGGCGCACATCGGCGACGTATTGGATCTGCACCTCCGTCCCTGCCTGGCTGAGTAGCTCACCGAGGCGCTTCTTGCGGGACGTCTCAATCAAAAGTTTGGTGACCCGCCCTGCGTCGAGGGCTGCCTTAACCGAATGGATTCCCTCGACCTTACTTCCGATGCCAGGCAACGCCGTCGGCTCCATCCTCGATGACGATGCCGATTTCGCTAAGCCCATCGCGTATCGTGTCGGAGGTTGGCCAATCCCGTTCGATGCGGGCTTTGGTTCGCCGCTCGATGACGGCCAACAGCGTGGCCTCAGCGTCACCGTCCGGTTCTAGCCCCAACTTGACGGCTAGTTCATCGATCCGGGTCGCCAAGTCTGTCAGGCCGTCTGCATCTGGAATCAAACCGAGCACCCCCATGATGAGTTCGACGGCGGCAGCCAGAGCAGCGGCATCGCCGCCTTCGTCGGCCACTCGATTGCCGTCCCGCACGGCGTCAAATAACACCCCGAGCGCGACGGGTGTGTTGAAGTCGTCGTCCATTGCAGCTTCAAAGGCATCGACGACACCGGGATCTGCTGCGGTATCTTCCAGGCCTTCGTGACGCCGACGAAAAGCCATGAGTCGTTCAAACGCCGTCACCGAATCGGCGATCAGATCGGCGGAAAACTCAACGTTCGACCGGTAATGAGCCCGCAGATAAAACAAACGGATGGCCAGCGGCGGGTTGTCCGAAAGCAATCCAACCAGGTCGACAAAATGGCCGGTCGACTTAGACATCTTCTCGCCCGAAAGGTTGACCATCCCGTTGTGCAGCCAGTAGCGGGCAAACGCCTGGCCCGTCACTGCTTCCGACTGAGCAATCTCGTTCTCGTGATGAGGGAAAATCAGGTCACTACCCCCACCGTGGATGTCGAGAGTGTCACCGAGGTATTTGCGAGCCATCGCCGAGCACTCGATGTGCCATCCGGGCCTTCCCTCGCCCCATGGCGAAGGCCAGGCCGGTTCGCCGGGCTTGGCGCCTTTCCAAAGAGCAAAATCGAGCGGATCGCGCTTGATGTCACCGGTCGCAATCCGTGCCCCCGACAGCATCTCGTCGATGTTCCGGTTGGAGAGCTTGGCGTAAGAGGGGAACGAGCGAACCGAGAAGTAGACGTCGCCGGAGGCTTCGTAGGCATGGTCCTTACCGATAAGGTCACTGATCATCTCGACGATCTCGCCAATATGGTCCGTTGCCTTCGGCTCGACGTCGGGCCTCAGCACTCCGAGGGCATCCTGGGTGACTTCGAAACGCTCCGCGGCACGCTCGGCCACCGTATCGATCGTGAGCCCTTGCTCACTGGCGGCCGCGATGATTTTGTCATCGATGTCAGTGATGTTCCGTACGTAGGTGACGTTGAATCCCCGGTAGACGAGGTACCGGCGGATTACATCAAAGGCCACCGCCGATCGTCCATGTCCGACATGGGGGTTCGCCTGCACCGTCGGTCCACAGACGTATATGCCGATCTCCCCTTCGACCAACGGGACCAGGGGCGCGCGAGTCCGACCAAGGGTATTGACGATTTCCATCCTCGATATCGTAGCCCCGGGCGACCTCTCCCAAAAGCCGGCTGTCGGGTGGGTGTTCACCCTGCAGCGATCACCGCAACCGCCATGGCGGCCAGGCCTTCATCACGTCCAATCGATCCCATGAAGTCGGTGGTCGTCGCCTTCACCGACACATTCGCCAGTCCGATACCAAGAACTCCGGCCAGCCCATTCCGAATGGCTTCACGATGGGGACCGACCTTGACGGACTGGGCAACCACGGTGAGATCAACCTGAATCGGAACCCAGCCGCCTCCCTCCAGCTTCTGTACCGCGTCCCGGACCAGTTCCAGGCTCGAAACGCCGTGCCATTGTGCGTCGGTAGACGGGTAGTGAGTCCCGAGATCGCCGAGCCCCGCCGCACCAAACAGGGCATCCACGAGGGCATGACAGGCGACGTCACCGTCGGACGTGGCCTCAACCATTCGAGACTCGTCGACGAGCACGCCCCCGAGTCGGACCGGCCATTGTCCGCCGAACCGATGGGCATCGAAGCCGAAACCAACCCTCACGCCGGGCGACCGAACAACATTCTGCCGATCGCCGTGCGGGTGGTAGCGGTCACTTCCACATCAATCTCTTCGCCGATACGTTCGGATGCGCCATCGATTACGACCATCGTGCCGTCGTCCAGATACCCGACCCCCTGGCCCTCTCCGCTGCCCGCTTTGGAAACGGGTACCGTCACAATTTCCCCAACGGCGACGGCCACTTTCAGTTTTTCGCCGAGACCCGCCGGATTGAGAACCCGCACACCTCGGAGTTCTGCGGCTTTGGCGAGGTGGGTATCGGTCGTCAGGAGTTGTGCTCCGCTCCGCTCGGCGACAACGATCAACTTGGCGTCGACATCCTCGACCTCCGGGATCTCGTCGTCGAGAACTACGACTTCCACATGAGCGGTCGACCGGAGCGCATCAAGAATTTCGAGACCACGGCGTCCCCTCCGACGGCGGCTTTTCTCGGCGCTGTCAGCCAATCCCTGCATTTCGTCTATCACGAAGCCGGGCAACCACACGCGCCCTTCGATGAGTCCCATTCGGGCGAGTTCGAGTATTCGTCCATCAATCGCGGCTGATGAGTCAACGAGGTAGGAAGGTTCCTCGTCGCCGATCCGTCTGGCGACGAGCGGTGCTCGAGGCCGCAGCCCAGCCACGGTGAGCAAGTCGTGGGACCTCATGGCGAACAGGCGAGCTCCCACGAGTGCCAGCGAGAGGACAATGAGAGCGGCTAGTGGCCAGGCAATCGTGCCAGGAACCAGTGCAATGATCGGTGCGCTCAGGGCTCCGCCGAGAACGACCCCGACAATGAGACCGAACGCACCGGCGAAGAGCTCTTGGCCATCGGCCTGGGGAAGAAAACGCTGAGGAAGAACGTCGAGGCGCTGGCGGAACCCACGACCGAATAGTCCGCCACCGACATACCCGACGCCTGCTCCGATGAGCGCAGATATCAACCGAACCGTTCCAGGATCGACCTCGAGCGAGGGATTGATCCGCCCACCGATTGCATAGCCAAGCGCGGTCAGGAGCAAGGTGACGAGAAGTCGGAGGGCTTCAACGATCATGGTTGCACCTTCCTATTCGGCAGGTTCCTCTGGCTTTGGAAGTGCTCGATCGAGCTTCTTGGTTGCCTCTTCTTCGTCGACGTCGAGCGCAAACTGCATCTCGCTCACCAGCGTCGTGCGGGCTCGGGAAAGCATGCGCTTCAACGCAGGCGAAATGCCCTTCAGTTGTTGGGCCACAGTCAGGTCGCGAACCACTTCGGCCACCTGAAAGATATCGCCAGATGTCATCTTCTCATTGAGGATCTTGTACCAGCGGCTCCAGTTCGATCCGGCCTCTTGCGGTTCGTCTTTGAGGGTCGCAAAGACCTTCCGAGCCTGGGTCTTCGAAATAACCGGACGGATGGTGTCTTCGATGTTCTCGACCGGGACATACACAGTGAGTTGGTCGGTGGCGATTTCGAGTTGGAAATACTCGCGGTTCTCGCCTGCCACCTTCTGTTTCACCTTCTTGGTGATGATGGCCGCTCCGTGGTGAGGATGCACGACCTTGTCCTGAACGGAAAAGGACGACTTCCTACGCGGCTTGGGCGCTTCGGTTACTTCGGGTTTCTTAGCCATAAATGTGCGTTTCTATCGGTGGGCGGGCGCCAAGTGTAGCTGCGTCCGAGGCTCAGCCGACCTGCCCGCCGGAGGGACCCCAAAAACCAGCGCTGTCGATCGCCCGATCGAGCCAGGCGCGTATCTGGAGCGCCCTGGCATGACCAACCCCTGGAACGTCATCGAGCTCTTCGACGGTGGCATGGAGCAACTTGCGAAAATCGCCAAAGTGCTTTGCGGCGGCTTCCTGTACCGATTCGGGAAGGTGCGGTACCTGGCTGAGCAGCCGTAGACCGCGTGGTGATGCCTCAAGGTCTTCGGCTTCAAATCCCATTGCCGCTCCGATCGCTCGCCGGTCGGAAAGTTCAGAAGTCGGAATTTCGGCCAACTCGGTGAGAGCAGCCTTGGTCGAGCGAGCACTCAACCTGCCGATGTAATCGCGCACCACGAGCCTTCGCAGGTCTTTGATGCCGTGCGTCAGGTCGGCCAACTGGAGCTGAACCAACTGCCGTTCCCCTCCCAACGCCAGGCTCAGCGCCTCAACGGACTCTCCGAGACGAAGCACAAGCTCGGCCCGTTGCAGCACGGTGACTGCCCAGTGATTCGTCATGAAGTTCGCTACCTCGAGGCGTGTCATCCGCTCCTCAGCGTGGTCCAACCTGGTCCTGAACCGGTCCAAGGACGAAAGCGACTGATTGATTTTGTCGGTGATGACCGCCGGACTTTCTAGCTCCTGCTTGGTCTCACCAAAGAACAGCGTTGCGACCGCGCGATCCTCAGAGATCGACACGACCGGCTTGCCGGTCTGCTTGGCGGTGCGTTCGGCTGTTCGGTGACGGGAACCGGTCTCGTCAGTTGGCATCGAAGGATCGGGAATCAGGTGGACGTTGGCTCTGAGAATGGCATCGCTGTTGTCCGACAGGACAATCGCGCCGTCCATTTTGGCGACCTCGGCCAGACGAGCAATCGTGAACGGTGCCTCACTTAGGTCGAACCCGCCCGAGCAGACCGCATCAACTTCTGGCCCGGACCCGAGCACGATCAGTGCCCCCATGTTCTGCTGCATGATCCGCTCAAAAGCATCGCGCAGGCGGGTACCAGGGGCAACCCGTTTCAGGACCTCAAGACGACTATCGGCTTTGTTCACCACTCGAGCGAGGCTACTACACGGTCCGCCATAGGATCGCAACCAGCGCCCCATTCATGGCACAGATCTAGTCGTCGAACAGCCCGGCCGCGGCCAGAGCAGACTCGATCCGACGCGAAACCAGATCAGCGTGGATGCTCGTTTTGATTCCCAACCGGGCCGCCTCCTCCGAGCGACGGCCGTCGTGGGAGACGCTTCGTAGCTCGCCGGTGAGGCCAACCTCACCCCAAGCCGCCATCCGCCCAAGCGGACGGTTGGTCAATGAAGATGCCAGGGCCAAAGCGATCGCCAGGTCAGCGGCCGGTTCGGTAAGGCGCATACCACCGACCACCGATACATACACCTCGCGGTCGGAGAATCGGAGCATGGCGTGGCGCTCAAGAACCGCCAGCAATTGGTGGACCCTGGCGGATTCAACACCACGCACTGATCGTCTCAATTGCTGAGGTGTTACAACGGGCTTGCCTACCAGCGCTTGCACTTCGACGAGCAGCGCCCGTTTGCCGCTTATAGAAGGAAACACAACCGTACCGGCCACCGATCCCTGCCAGTCAGCCACGAACGCCGCCGACGGATCTGCCACCTCAGTCATGCCCTCTTCGTCCATCTCGAACAGACCAACAAGATGGGTCGCCCCGAAACGATTCTTGAGACTGTGCAACGTGCGATAGCCGCGGTCGGTCTCACCCTCCAGGTACAAGACGACGTCCACCATATGCTCAAGCAGTTTGGGACCCGCAATCGATCCATCTTTGGTGATGTGCCCGACTACGATCGTGGCGGTGCCCGTCTCCTTGGCGAATCGGATAAGGCGGGCTGAGCATTCGCGCACCTGGCCGACCGAGCCCGAGGCGGCCGAGACTTCGGCAGCCGCCAGCGCTTGGATGGAGTCGACAATGAGCAAGTCCGGCCGAACCTGCTCGGCGGCGGCAATGATCGCATCAACGTCGCCTTCAGCCAGCAGCAAAATGTCATCAGACTTGATACCGAGCCGTTCAGCCCGCATCCCCACCTGGTCGGCTGACTCCTCGGCGGTGGCGATCAACACCTTGGCGCCCTGCAGTGCCAGGTTGCCGGCAGCCTGAGACAACAGCGTTGATTTCCCGACCCCGGGTTCGCCGCCTACCAGGATGACGCCGCCGGCCACCAATCCGCCGCCCAACACCCGATCGAACTCGGAAATGCCAATCCGAAGGCGTTCCGGAGGGGACTCCCCTACTTTCGACAACGGCAGAGGCGCCGCAGTCGGCCGGCGGTTCGAAGGTCCAGCGACCTCTTCGAGCGCATCAGCCACCTTGCATTGGGGACAGAAGCCCATCCACTTGCTCGACTGGTAACCACATGATGTGCACCGGTAGGACATAGAATGATCCTATCGTGCACGTCAGACAGAAAAACTCGTCGCGGCCAAGAGCCGTTTCCACCACGATCCATACGCCGGGACGCGTAACGTGGCAGAATGCGGCGGCCAACGAAAGGTATATCCGGCGTGTCCGTCGTTGAATGTTCAAACTGCGGAGCCCAGTCCGAGGGCGAGGAGTTCTGTCCTGCTTGCGGTGAATGGCTCCAAACGGAGGGTTTTGAGGAATTTGACCTCAATAGCCCGGCAGCCGTGACTCAGGTTCCTTACAACACCGTCGCCTGCCCGTCCTGCGGTGCCGCCAACCCCACGACCAATCGCCACTGCGAAGAGTGCGGTGCCCGACTCATGCAAGGCGCCCTGCCGGTCGCTCCCCAACCAATCCTCTCCACGACGCCGGGCGTGCGGGCGGCTCTCGCGATCGGCGGACTGCTCATTGCCGTTGTCCTCGCCGCCCTGTTGTTCAACTGGATCCGGGGCGACGATACGACGACCACCACGAGCACCACCACCCCGTCTTCTAGCTCTACCAGCATTCCGCTGGCGGCCATCGAGCTCATCCCGATTGCGTCGTCGGAGTGTTCCTCGGAGCTGCCCAACTGGCCATGCGAGGACATGTTCGACGGCGACGTCACGACCGTCTGGAATGACGAGTCGTTGTCCGGCGTTGGAGCGTCGATCACGGTGCGTTTCCCAGCGACCTACCAGGTCCAGTCCATCGTCATCACCAACGTTCAAGACGATCCCGTTCGGTTCACCCGCAACTTCCGGGTCGCGTCGGTCAAGGTCATCTCGGACGACAACCCCCGGGGTACCGTCAGCTTGCTACCTGATACGCCTGGTCCTCACACGATCACGTTCTCAACGATCGGGACGACCGAGATCACGATTGAAGTCCAGACCACCCATCAGGCTGAGGCCGTAATCGACGAGGAAACCGGCGAGGAACTCGCCCGATTCAGCGAACTGGTTATCGCCGAGCTCGAGTTCTACGGACGCAGAGCCGCTAACTAAAGAGAAACGGACCGCCGAGCGGTCCGTTTCGTCAAATCTGGCGTATGTGCGAGTTAGCCCCAGCAGCGGCCACTGGCGGCCCAATGGCCCCAGCCTCCGCCGTCATAGACGAGCCACGAGGCGACGGCAACATTGGCGAGTGGGTCGAAGATGTCGGACCCCGTGTAACCGGCGAGATCCGAGCGCTCTCCCCAAAACCTACCGAGATGCTGAAACAGTCCCGACGCAGACGAATAGCGGTTCTTGGCGTTCGGGTCGCCGCCTGACTCACAACCGATCACTTCCATCGCCCGGGCGACGTCTTCGGGCGCAAAGAACGCTTGAACGAGCGGCAGCCAATCCTGGGCGTCACCTGACCAATCTGGCAACAGTTCGGAAACGGTCTTGGCCGTGTCCCGATCTTGAACGCAAAAGCCGCCAAACGGGGGTTGGCAGCCGAACCAGCGACCGGCCGGGGCAGAAGCCTCGGCCGATGCTGCATCTGGCGCCGAGTCTTCAGCCAACTGCCCGTGGGCAACTGCCGAAGCAGTGTCAACGGCCATCCGCGCTGGCGGACGGACCGTTTCGCTTGAAGACTTGGTTACGGTGCTGTCGGGCCGAGCAGTCTCAGCTCTCGAAGCCAACGCTGCGGCCGGCACCAGCATGCCGAGTACAACGAAAAGGGATAACGCGCGAACACGCATATCGAATGTTCCTTCTAGAGGGGTTTTTGGTGCGGGTCAGTGGAGAAGCCTCCAACGCATCTACTGACTGCAACTCCCTAAGGCTAACGAATTAGTAATTCCAAACAAATCGAGAATGGAAAAAATACCCAGGTCAATGGAACCGATGCCATCACCCGATCGGCCGCCAACGTCGAGCGGGGCGAGAGTTGCCTCCCGCCCCGCTCAAAACCGACCTCAATCGATCGCTAGCTGTCGGCCATCTCTACTGGTGGAACATCCGGCGACGAGAACGCTTCGAACGTAAGCTCTTGGTTCTCCTCGTCGAGATCGACGACGATTGTGGAACCGGCCTCGAATTCGCTCATCAGAACCTTCTCGGACAAGGGGTCTTCCAACCGCTGCTGGATGGCTCGGCGCAAAGGCCTCGCTCCCAGCTCGGGGTCGTACCCGGTTGTCGCCAGGAAGCTCTTGGCAGCCTCCGATAGCACCAGATCCAAGCTCTGCGAACCGAGCTGACTAATCACCCGGGCCAACATGAGGTCCACGATCTCCTTGACTTCTTCGAGTGTCAGCTCGTGATAGACGATGACTTCGTCGATACGGTTTAAGAACTCTGGTCGGAAATGCTTCTTCAAATCCTCGGTGACCTTGGACTTCATCTTTTCGTAGGTCACTTCATCAGAGTCGGCGCTGAACCCGATCGAACGCTTTCTCAGGTCGCGAGTACCCAGGTTCGAGGTCATGATGATGACCGTGTTCTTGAAGTCCACGGTCCGGCCCTGGGCGTCCGTCAACCGTCCGTCCTCCAGGATCTGGAGCAGGGTGTTGAACACGTCTGGATGGGCCTTTTCCACCTCGTCGAACAGCACCACCGAGAATGGCTTGCGGCGCACCGCTTCGGTGAGCTGGCCTCCCTCGTCATAACCGACATACCCGGGAGGAGAACCGACCAACCGGCTAACCGTGTGCTTGTCCATGTACTCGGACATATCGAGCTGAATGAGCGAGTTCTCGTCACCGAACAAGAATTCGGCGAGAGCTTTGGCGGTCTCGGTCTTACCAACGCCCGATGGGCCGAGGAAGATAAACGAACCGGCCGGGCGCTTCGGATCCTTCAGACCAGCTCTGGTCCTGCGGATAGCCCGGCTCACGGCCGAAATGGCGTCTTTCTGGCCGATAATGCGTTTGTGGAGTTCGGCTTCCATATTGACGAGACGTGCCGTCTCCTCTTCGGTCAACCGGTGGACGGGGATCCCGGTCCATTGCGCCAGCACCTCGGCGATTTCCTCTTCGTCGATGACCCAACTGATCGGCTCACCGGCGTCACGCAACTCGGCTTCTTTGGCGGCGCGATCGGCCACCAGTCCACGTTCCTGGTCGCGCAGTTGAGCGGCCCGCTCGAATTGCTGGGCGCGCACCGCGTCCTCTTTGTCGGATCGGATCTCCAGGATCTGCCCGTCGACTTCGGCGATACCCGGGTCGGGTGCCTTGCGGCGAATTCGCATCCGAGAGCCGGCCTCGTCGATCAGGTCGATAGCTTTGTCTGGCAAGAAACGATCCGCCAGATACCGGTCAGCCAGATTGGCGGCGTTGACCAGGGCCTGCTCGGTGTAGCGCACCTGATGGTGGGCCTCGTACTTGTCCTTGAGGCCGTTCAGAATCAAGATCGTGTCGGCAACCGACGGTTCATCAACCTGGACAGGCTGGAAACGTCGCTCCAGAGCCGAATCCTTCTCGAGGTATTTGCGATACTCCTCGAGCGTGGTCGCACCAACGGTTTGCAACTCACCCCTCGCCAACATCGGCTTGAGGATCGAGGCTGCGTCGATGGCCCCTTCGGCGGCACCAGCACCAACCAGTGTATGGATTTCGTCGATGAACAGAATGATGTCGCCGCGCGTGCGGATCTCTTTGAGCACCTTCTTCAAGCGCTCTTCAAAGTCACCGCGATAACGCGAGCCGGCAACGAGAGAACCAAGGTCGAGGGTATAAAGCTGTTTACCCGTCAAGGTCTCCGGAACTTCACCGGAAACTATGTTCTGGGCCAAGCCCTCGACAATTGCAGTCTTCCCGACGCCAGGTTCACCGACGAGCACCGGGTTGTTCTTCGTGCGGCGAGACAGGACTTGCATGACTCGCTCGATCTCACGATGACGGCCGATGACCGGATCGAGTTTGTGGTCGCGGGCTGCCTGCGTGAGGTTCCGGCCGAACTGGTCGAGCACGGTCGAACCGGAGGCCGCAGACTCTGACGAGCCACGCCCCGATGAACTACTGGAACTTCCGGACGACGACGGCTCGTCGCGCTGGGGACCGTTGACCAGTTGGATAACAGTCTGGCGAACCTTGGGGAGGTCGGCACCAAGCTTCTGAAGAACCTGAGCGGCGACGCCCTCACCTTCGCGGATGAGTCCGAGCAGGATGTGCTCGGTGCCGATGTAATTGTGGCCAAGCTGGAGTGCTTCGCGCAACGACAGCTCCAACACCTTCTTGGCGCGCGGCGTAAACGGAATGTGACCGCTCGGGGCTTGCTGGCCCTGACCGATGATTTCCACCACCTGTTGACGCACCGACTCAAGATTGATGGAAAGAGACTCGAGAGCTTTCGCAGCAACACCCTCGCCCTCATGAATCAAGCCGAGCAGGATGTGCTCGGTGCCGATGTAGTTGTGGTTTAACAGACGCGCTTCTTCCTGCGCAAGTACAACCACCCGACGGGCTCGGTCTGTAAATCGTTCGAACACGGCTACCGCCTCTCTGAACTAAGGACCCCTGATAACGAGACCGTGCGTAGCGATTATAGCCCCCGTGCCTGGATACTCCTGCGGACTTGAACCCGGCCGATTCTGAGCACGCCGGATTAGGTGTCATCCGGGCCCGATTTCTGACCGGCGGATCCGCCGGTAGCATGGAACGGGAAGACGAGGAGGCCCGAGGCGATGGACGTACCAAGCATCCAGGAGATGGTCCCCCTCCCACACGTATGGGAGCAGATCGAACGCACGGAATCTCGCCTTATGGAGGCGTCCGAATCGCGCGACCCCTTCCTCACCAAAGTCGCCCAGCACCTGCTGGCAGCCGGAGGTAAACGTTTCCGGCCGCTCCTGGCCCTGATCGCTGCTGACTTCGGGCCGGCCAAAGACCACCGCCCGATCGAGGCAGGCGTCGCCGTCGAGCTGATCCACCTCGGCAGCCTCTATCACGATGACGTGATCGACGAGGCCGAGACCCGTCGTGGAGCGGATTCGGCGAACGCCAACTGGGACAATACGGTGGCCATCCTCGCCGGGGACTTTTTGATGGCCCGCGCCTCTGAAGTAGCCGCGACCCATCTCGGCCAGGAGTCCGTTCGACTGCTGGCTAGCACGTATGCCGAATTGGTCGAAGGTCAGACCCTTGAACTGCAGCTTGATTTCGACCTTGATCACGATCCAGCTGCGTATTTTCGGGTCATTGGGGGCAAGACCGCCGCTCTGATTCGAACCTCAGCACGTCTGGGGGCCATGGCCGCCGACGCCGACCAGGCAACCGTCGATGCGCTGTCCGACTGGGCTTGGGAACTCGGGCTGGTTTTTCAAATCGCCGACGACGCTCTCGATCTCGTTGCCACCGAGTCTTTTCTCGGGAAGCCCTCGGGGTCGGACATTCGGGAGGGCAAGATGACGCTGCCGGTACTCATGGCTGCCAACGACACCGACGGTGACCGCATCCGCCAACTCCTCGGAAAGCCACCGTATGACGACGAAGCGGTCAATCAGGTGATTTCGATCGTGCGGGCCGGCGGGTATGTGGACCAGTCCCTGGCGGAGGCGGAACGGCGTATTGCGACCGCGGATGCCGCGGTGGCAACGCTCCCGGACATTCCAAGCCGGGCCGTCTTGTCGAGCCTCGCTCAGTTTCTTCTCGATCAGGTCACCGCAGCCCGATCGGAGTGACCACCTGGTCGGGTTTACTCTGGCCTGAGGTGAGGAAACAGGACGACTTCTCTGATGCTGGCGTGATCGGTCAAGACCATAACCAGACGATCCACGCCAATTCCCAGACCACCTGTCGGCGGTAGACCGTACTCGAGGGCCCGAACGTAGTCTTCGTCGATCGGATGAGCCT
This sequence comes from Acidimicrobiia bacterium, assembly GCA_024637275.1. Taxonomy (GTDB): domain Bacteria; phylum Actinomycetota; class Acidimicrobiia; order Spongiisociales; family JAENVV01; genus JAENVV01. The sequence continues at coordinate 19,732 of JAGXFS010000112.1, read as the reverse complement.
CTTCGTCTCCGGCAGCTTTGGCCGCCGCTTGTAGTTCGAACCGTCGCCGCTGCTCGGCCGGGTCGTTCAACTCGGTGAACGCATTCGCCAGTTCCCGCCCGGCCACGATCAGCTCGAACCGCTCCGTCACATCCGGGTTGGTCCGGTGGCGTTTGGACAGCGGCGAGACCTCAACCGGGTGGTCGATCACAAAGGTGGGTTCCCACAAACGATCCTCAACGGTGGCTTCAAACAACATGGCGATCAGCTTGCCCTGACCCCAGGCGGCCTCAACCTTGATCTGGAGGTCGCCGGCAATGCGTCGCAACTCGTCCAGCGGCGTGTCGTAACCCAGTTCGAGATCGAGCTGTTCGTTGACTGCATCGAGCATCGACAACCGGCGGAACGGCGGGGTGAAGTCGACCTGGCGCCCCTGATAGGTAACGACGGAACTCCCCGTTACTTCGTTGGCGGCGGCAGCAATGACTTGCTCAGTCATTGCCATGACGTCCTCGTAGTCGGCAAACGCCTCGTAGGACTCGAGCATCGTGAACTCGGGATTGTGGGTCGTGTCGATGCCCTCATTGCGAAAGTTCCGATTGATCTCGAAGACCTTGTCCATCCCGCCCACGATGAGACGTTTCAGATACAGCTCAGGCGCAATGCGCAAATACATGTCAAGGTCGAGCGCCTTGTGGTGCGTGACAAACGGTTTGGCCAGGGCACCCCCGGGTTTGACCTGCAGCATCGGCGTTTCAACCTCAAGAAAACCCCGGTCCTCAAACGACCGCCGCAGCGATCTGACTGTGGCAATTCGAGCGAGGGCGGTCGCTCTCGCCCTTTCATTGACCGTCAGGTCGAGGTACCGCTGACGGTACCGGCGCTCCTGGTCCTGGAGTCCGTGCCATTTGTCGGGCAACGGACGCAATGACTTGGCGAGCAGCTCAAACCGGTCAACCCGGATGCTCAGCTCACCCTTTTTCGTAGTGATTACTTCGCCGTGCGCGCCGACCCAGTCCCCGTTGTCGATGAGATCAAAGATTTCAAAAGCGTCATCGCCGAGAACCGCCTTGGACACGAAAAGTTGGATTTGTCCGGAGTGATCTTGGAGAACACCGAAACGCAGTTTTCCGAACGATCGTACGTTCAGCAGTCGTCCGGCCACCGTGACCGACTCGCCGGTTTCAGCACCCGGCTCAAGTCCGGGGTGGGCATCGTGGATTGAGGCGGCCGAAGCATCGCGCCGGAACGTGTGGGGGTAGGGGTCAAGTCCCCGCGACCGGAGTTCGTTGAGCTTCTCTAGTCGGACCGCAGTAAGCGGATGATCGGCGAGGCCGGCACGATCATCTAGTTCCTCGGTCGGTTCATCAGACATAGGGCGACACCTTACCGCCTACCGGAGGAGGTGCGGTCATCGATTTCTTTCGCTCAACAGACCCAATCCACGCAATGCCAGCACGTCGTCGACGACATACTCCCTGGCCAGGAGCGGGACCAGTGTTGCTGCCCCATTCCCGGTGGCAACCAGCACAGCTTCGGCACCGAGCTCGTCGAGGGACCGCTCGACGAGACCATCGACCAAACCGGCGTATCCGTAGACCATGCCCGATTGAATCGCTTCGACGGTGTTGCGGCCGATAACGTGGACCGGTGGAGTCAACGCCACTCTGCGGAGAGCCGCAGTCGAGTCGACCAGGGCGTCAAGCGCCACCTCGATCCCGCTGGCTATGGCCCCACCTACGAAGGCGCCGTCGCCACCGACCACATCGACGGTTATGGCCGTCCCGAAGCTGATGACAATGACCGGGTGCCCATAAAACTGTTTGGCAGCTACGGCTGTCGCCACCCGGTCGGCGCCGACCTCACGAGGGTTATCGACCGACATTGGCATGCCCGTCTTCACCCCGGGGCCAACGGATAGCACCGAGTCAACGAGGTGTCCCAGTGCCATACCGAGCGCTTGTGACACGGCCGGGACGACCGAGGCCAGCGCGGCGCGGTTAACCGTCCCCACCCGGTCACTCAACAATCCGCGCAGAAGCAGCAGATATTCGTCGGCCGTCCGATCAACCGCGGTCGACACCCGCCAGTGCTGCACCAGCTGTCCGTCGGCCATCAGGCCAATGTCGGTCTGCGAGTTGCCGACGTTCAGAGCCAACAGCATCAATGAGCCTCGCCGTAGAGAATGCTGGTTTCGTCGAGACGCCGACCACGATCCGACGAGCCATCCGTCTCCAACCACACATTGTCGATGAGACGCACTCCGCCCACTTCCACGGCGGCGGCCAGGAAGGCAGGTCGATCAAGTTGCACGATGGGTTCGGCGCTAGCCCGATCGGCCAATGTCACGTATTCGGCGGACATTCCCGCCAACTGAGCGGTCACGGTTCGCTCGATCGCCGCGCCATCACGCTCGCCGGATGCAACAAGGTCCGCTGCTGCGAATAGTCCTTCGGAGAGACCTACCGCCAACCGCCGGGCTTGATCTGAGAGCCGGACATTGCGGCTCGACAGCGCTAAGCCGTCTGCCTCCCGAACCGTTGGGCAGGCCACGATCTCGACCGGCAACGACAGGTCTGGCACCATTCGGGTCACCATCGTCAACTGTTGAGCGTCCTTCTTTCCGAAATAGGCACGATCCGGTTGGATACCTGCCAGCAACTTCGTCACTACGGTGGCTACGCCTTCGAAATGTCCGGGCCGGTGCGCTCCTTCCATGGATTCGGTTATGCCTTTGACCACTACCGCAGTCACCGGTTCAACGGGATACATCTCCTCAAGGCTGGGGGCGAACAGCACATCGACATCTGCTGCTTCCATCAGGCCGGCATCCCGATCGAATTTGCGCGGATACGCGTCAAAGTCGGCCGGATCGCCGAACTGAAGCGGGTTCACGAACAGGCTCGAGATCACGAGATCGTTTTCGCGACGGCAGCGACTCATCAGATCAAGATGGCCCTCATGAACAAAACCGAGCGTGGGCACGAGCCCCGTCGAGTCACTTGCGAGCGAGCGACACTCGGCGAAGGTTTTGACGATCCTCACGTCAGGGCCTCGCCGACGGTTTCCCAGGTTCCGGCCAGGAGGGCAGTCGCCCTGCCGAGTGCCACAAAACTGTCCTCAACCTCCGCTTGGCGGGCCGCGGCTCGCTGGGCGGCGACCGTGTCGACATCGCCCCGGACGATCGGGCCGGTCAGGGCCTCGAGGGCTCCCAACTCGAAAACGTTCGCTACGGCCGCGCCGACAAGTGGTTTAGCTGCTTCAAGTGGAACACCCGCCGCCGCGAACAGCCGCTCGGCCAGGGCCAATGCCGTCACCACATAGTTTGAAGCGGCAGTCGCTCCGGCGTGATAGGCGTCCTTGGCCGAGTCGGGCAATCGGAACGGGCGCATGCCCAGCGAGTCGGCAAACACCGTCAGCGCACTGGCAACCGCCTCTGACCGACTGGTGATGGCTGCCCCCGCCCCTGCCAATGCCAGGGCACCAACTGGGCCCGATGGAAGTGTCATCAGGGGATGTAGCGATCCGACCTTCGGCCCGAGCGGGGCCAGTACGTCGACCGACGTCCGGCCAGAGAGGTGGGCGATGATCGCCCCACCAGGTGGACGGAGAACCGCGGCAACGTCACCGATCACATCATCGGGTACGGCAATGAACACGAACTCGGCATCAGGCAGCTTGCTAACGATCGGTATGGATATGGCCAGGTCGGTGGCGAGAGGCTTACGGGCGGCCAGAGCAACGATCTCATGTCCGGCCGTTCGGGCGGCAAGGCCGATGGACATTCCAGCCCTTCCAGGGCCAACAATGACAATTCGAGCCATACCTTGCTTCCTTTCGGTTCCGATCCACCAGGCGGTACCAGACCGGAGCGGAGCCTACACCAGGAACGGGATCAACCGCTTGGGAACCGCAGCCTGATACTGCCGGTACATGGGATGGGCAATGAGTAGGCGTCGCTCCTCAAATGAGGATTTGAGCCAGAACAGTGCCCCCATTTCGACCGCCCCCACCAGGGTCATGGTCGACCCCTGGAACAGGGCCACCCCGACGAGAGCGATGATGATCCCGCCGTAGATCGGGTGCCGCACGAGCCGATACGGGCCTTGGGAGACCAACGTCGCTCCTGTCATCGGCTCGGGGTAGGGAGTGAGGCTTTTGCCCAGGGACCGGCCTGCCCACAGCCCGAAGAAGAGGCCGCTCAAGACGACAACCGCTCCGAACCAGCGTCCGGCCAGGTTGGCCGACGGCGGGAGTTGCACAGCTCCGCCGATCACCCAGATGAGCAGGACCACCTGCGCCGCCACCCACCAACCACCTTTGGACAGCCCGTTGACCCACTCAGATTCGGCCAGACGATCAACAGATTGGTCTCGGACGTGCTCAAGGGAAGCCCTGGCGGAGCCGGGCCCGACGGCCGCCTCGGGCCACACTTCGTCCAGCGGCTCAAGAACGAACCGGCGTTCAGCAGCACGGGGGTGGGGCACGGTGAGGCGATCGGTCACTACCGGAGGCGCCGCGGCCGCCAGCACGTCGAGGTCCAGGGTACGAGGGCCCCAGCGCTCGGTACGGTTCCGGCCAGCGAGCTGTTCGATCTCCAGGCACTCCGCCAACACCTCGTCGAGCGTGCGATCGGTATCAATCACAGCTACAGCATTGAGATAGTCGGGCTGCTCGGGACCCCCAACGGGATCAGATCGGTACAAGCTCGAAACGGCCACCAACGTGCCAAACCGCTCCTCAAGCTGACTCACCGCCATTCGGAGGTGGGTGAGACGATCTCCCAGATTCGACCCGAGCCCGACCGCAACGTGCATGATCGGCTACCTGGGGTACCGGACCGAAACCGAAACGTCACTGAACGTGTGGCGGATCGGAGCCGACGGTTTGTGCACTGTGACGATGCATCCCGTGACCGACTTCAGGGACATGCACATTTTGGCAATCTCGTGAGCGAGCGTTTCGATGAGATCATGGCGCTCACCCGAGGCGACAGCTACGACTTCGTCGGCGAGTTTGCCGTAGTCGACAGTTTCGGACAGATCATCAAGAGAGCCGGCTTTGAACGTGTCGACAGACAGATCAATGTCGATCGCGAACGTCTGACCCTTGATGGCCTCTTGCGGGAGGACACCGTGATACGCGAAGACTTCAAGTCCGCGCAACGAAATCGTATCGGTCACCGGGCGGCGGCATTCATCATCGTCCGAGCTTCCGGGCCCAGTGGGCGTCCGAGAATCTCCTGGATGACGGCAGCAGCTTTGATAGGGTCTCCGACCATGCCGCTATAGATGAGGTACGCAGCCAACAGCCCGGCAAGGGTCTCGTCGACGAGGTCGCGATGCACGAGCACGACTGCGTTGCCCGGCGACAACGCGGACTGAATCGCTTTGAGCACCCGTGGCACATCTGACGGCACATTCAGGTCAGCTGGTAGTGGCTCGTGAGTTACGGCGAAACCGGCCTCTTCATAGGACGAGATGTTCTGATTCCCGGTCAAGAGCGACACGAGGGTGTTGATTTTGGCGTTCTCTCGAAGCCAAATGATCTCTTCCTCGCGACGGACCCGACGATGCTGGAAGCCATGGCCACCGATCCGCTGGCTTACTGCCAAGCGTCCGGCAATAACCCAAACGAAATCCCGTGGTTTTAGACCTGTCATGTGTCCGCCACGATAGCCGAGCTGAGGAGGGCGGCCTGCCGAGACAGGAGAACATTGTGAACCCGCAGCACATTGGCGCCGAGATGGATCACCAGCGCAGACAACACGGCTGTGGCGAAATCCCGTTCCTCGAGTGACTCAGCCCCCAGCAGGGCACCAATGAACCGTTTTCTCGATACGCCGATCATCAGCGGGTAGCCCAGGCCAGCCAACAAGCCCGTCCCCGCCAGCAGATCCAGATTGTGTTCGGTGGTTTTGCCAAAACCAATGCCCGGGTCGAGACAGATGCGGTCCGAGCTCAGTCCGGCCGCCTCCAACAGTCCAGCCTGGCCGATGAGGTAGCTGGCCACCTCGGCAAGCACATCGGCATACTCGGGATTGTTCTGCATGGTGCGAGGCGACCCGGCCATGTGCATGATTACCACTCCCGGCTGCCACCGCACCGCCGCCTCCTGCATGGCGGGGTCCCGGAAGCCGGTCACATCGTTGACGATCTCTGCGCCGGCCCTGAGCGCCTCTGCCGCGACCTGCGGCTTCGACGTGTCGATTGAAACGACCACATCATCGGCGGTCAGCGCCTCGACGATCGGAATGACCCGGGATAGTTCTTCGTCGACCGGTACCGGATCTGCGCCGGGTCGGGTTGACTCCCCACCGACATCGATGATATCGGCACCTTCTGCAACGAGCTGGCGGGCATGATCGATTGCGTCTTGGGATGAACCGAATTGACCGCCGTCAGAAAAAGAATCGGGGGTGGCGTTGACAATCCCCATCAACAACGGTCGGTCGAGGAGCAGCGTCCTCGTGCGTAACCGCCAGTTCATCGGTTGAGGAGCGCGAAGGCCTCAGCTCGGGTGGTCGCCCGGGAAGCAAAAATTCCCCGGACCGCCGACGTGGTCGTGGACGAGCCCGGCTTCTGTACTCCTCGCATACTCATGCAGAGGTGCTCTGCCTCAATGACGACCAGAACGCCGAGCGGTTTGACGGCCTCCATGAGGGTGTCGGCAATCTGAGAGGTAAGCCGCTCTTGCATTTGTGGACGTTTGGCGAAGGCCTCGACCAGCCGAGCGAGCTTCGAAAGCCCCGTGAGCACCCCATCGGGAAGATAGGCCACGTGAGCTTTGCCGAAGAAGGGAACGAGATGGTGTTCGCACATCGAATAGAAGGGAATGTCGCGAACCATGACGATCTCGCGATGCGCGTCCTCCGTGAATACCGACTTTACGATCTCCTCGGGGTTTTGGTGCATCCCCTCGAAGAGCTCCTCATACATGCGAGCAACCCGATCGGGGGTTTCGGCCAAGCCTTCCCGATCGGGATCTTCACCGATGGCTACCAGAATGTTGCGAACCGCCGCAGCGATGGCGTCCTTGTCGACAGTCATGGTGACAGCGTAGGGGTTAGGTGCCAGCCTGGGAAGCGGCCACGCCGTCTTTGGGCGGTGTCGGCATACCGGCTGGGATTTGAATCCGCATCGATCCACTCGACGAGTGCTGCCACTTGGGGACATCGGCGAGGAGTTCGGCAATACGCTTCGAGTCGAGCGTTTCTTCGTCGAGCAGCGCTACCGTCATCCGCTCCATATCCTCACGATGCGTTGTCAGGATCGCCCGCGCTTCGTCGTGGGCTTGCCCGATGAGCTTGCGCACCTCGTTGTCGATGCTCGCGGCCATATCATCGGAGTAGTCGGCTTGGCGGGAGTAGTCCCGCCCGAGGAAGACTTCCCCATCGGCGTGGCCGTACTTCATCGGTCCGAGCTTGTCGCTCATCCCGTACTCCATGACCATCTGGCGGGCGATCTTGGTGGCTTGTTCGATGTCGTTCGAAGCACCCGTGGTCGGATCGCCAAAAACGAGTTCCTCGGCTACCCGGCCGCCCAGCGCCATCGCCAACTGGTCGATCAGCTCGCTGCGCCGACGGTACAGCCGATCTTCGGACGGCATGGATTGGGTGTGACCTGCCGCGCTACCGCGTGGAATGATCGTGACCTTGTGGACCGGATCGGCGTTGGGCAGCACCCAACCAACCAGAGCATGACCGACCTCGTGGAACGCGGTGATCTTCTTCTCATCCTCCGAGATGACCAAACTCTTGCGTTCGGGTCCGGCGATGATGCGAACGGTGGCTTCTTCGATCTCTTCGGTGCCGATGAGTTTCTTGTTGTGGCGAGCCGACAGGAGGGCGGCCTCGTTGATGAGGTTGGCAAGATCGGCACCCGTAAAGCCGGGGGTCTGCCTGGCGATGGTTTCCATTTTTACGTCCGGAGCGAACGGCTTGCCCTTGGCGTGCACTTCCAGAATGGCGGTGCGACCTTTAAACGCCGGTCGACCGACGGTGATCTGTCGATCGAATCGACCGGGGCGCAAGAGGGCCGGATCGAGGATGTCAGGGCGGTTCGTGGCTGCCATCACGATGACGCCGGTCTGCGCTTCGAATCCATCAAGCTCGACCAGCAACTGGTTGAGCGTCTGCTCACGTTCGTCGTGACCACCACCGAGACCTGCACCACGATGTCGGCCAACCGCGTCGATCTCATCGATGAAGACAATGGCCGGACCTTGAGCCTTGGCCTGTTCGAAGAGGTCTCGTACACGCGACGCGCCAACCCCAACGAACATCTCAACGAAGTCGGAACCCGAAATCGAGAAGAAGGGCACGCCAGCCTCACCGGCCACGGCTCGTGCCAGCAAGGTCTTGCCGGTTCCTGGAGGGCCGAACAAGAGAACACCACGAGGGATCTTGGCGCCCATCGCCCGATACTTGGCCGGGTTTTGGAGGAAGTCCTTGATCTCCTCAAGCTCTTCGATGGCCTCTTCAAGACCGGCCACGTCGTTGAACGTGACTTTGGGCTGGTCCTTGGTCATTTGCTTGGCCTTGGACTTACCAAACTGCATGACGCGATTTCCGCCGCCCTGCATCTGCGTAAAGATGATGAACATGAAGCCAAGGATGAACAACCACGGCAGCAGGGTCAGAAGAACCGTGCCAATCGACGTCGGCTCGGGATCAACCGAAACCTCCACGCCCTGGGATTGCAGCTCAATGAGCAGCTCATCTTCGAACTGATCGGGATAGGCGATCGTGTACTCGGCCGGCTCCTCAAGAGGGGTCGACGGCGAGCGCACTTCAACTTTGTTCGCGTCGGGGAAGAACCGAACCGTGCCTACTTCACCGTCTTCGACGAGGGCATCAAGTTTCGTGAAGTCTATTTCTTCGGGAGCATTGGCGGCGTCGAACCATGCCGAAAAAGCGAGCCATAGCACCGTCACTACGGCGAAATAAATAAGAATCGTACGAACGGTGCGGTTCACCGCGGTCCTCCGGGAGTTGTGTCGTTGCTCGTCAAACCATCAGGCTCGCAACCCCATGCTATTGCCATTCTCGAAATATGCCCACCCCAGCCGTAAATCACTCCGAAGATTCTTCCATCACTCCAACGTAAGGAAGATTGCGATACTTGCCCGCGTGATCGAGACCGTAGCCCACCACGAACTCGGGACCTATCTCAAACCCGGTGTAGCGAACGTCGACCGGGACACTTTGAATGCCCTTTTTAACCAGGAGCGAAGCGAGTTCAAGCGAGGCAGGCCTGCGCACCCGCAGCGACTTCAGCAGATAGCTGAGGGTGAGGCCAGAATCGATGATGTCTTCGACGATCAACACATCGCGACCGGCGATTTCCTGGTCGAGATCCTTGAGGATTCGAACCACGCCAGAGGTCTGCGTGGCGGCGCCGTACGACGAGACGGCCATAAAATCGAACTCCACCGGGACCGTAATATGACGGGCGAGGTCGGCCATGACGATGAATGCGCCTTTCAACACGCCCACCATCAGCAGATCTTTATCGGCGTAGTCGTCGCTGATCTGCTTGCCCATCTCCGACAACTTGGTTTGGATCTCCTCTTGCGAGATCAAAACTTTCGAGACGATCACTAACCCTCCAAAAGAATGTTCGCCATAAGGTAGCGGTCCGAGCTCGTATCTCCCCAACCGAGCCAGCCTTGTCGCACCCCGGGCACCCACCACACGAGTTCATCGGCGACCACCACGGGCCAGTTTCGCCGCCCATCCTGTGAGATGCGCGCTTCGGCGAATACGTCCGCAAGGTCCTTATGTCCGCCTTGCCGGAGTGGCACCCGATCTCCGGGTAGCGGACTCCTCACCAGTAGCTCGGGCGGGTCGGCAAACACCGCGCAGCCGGGACCGATGGGTAGAGCCGGCGGGGTAGCTGGTCGTTCGGACACCGCCAGCACCCAGTCTCCAAACACCGTCCGGGGAGCACTCAGGACGACCGGCCGAGGCGAGTCATCGGTTCCCTGCTCAAGCACCACACTTGCTTGGGAAACGTAGGCGATCACGCCTTCACCGAGCTCGGCACGTCCAGTGGCTCCGGTGGCGACAGACCAGACCGCGTCGATCATCCGGGAGGTCCCCGGATACGGCGGGTTCACGAGCCGCAGTCCCCGCCTGATCACCCGATTGCCGATCGGTCGGGGAAGCGTACGCAGCGCGCCAACGGGGATCGATACTCGATTCGAACCCACCCGGATCGGGACCTCCGCTGCGAGGCCATGGAGGACGTGATCATCATCCGAGGCCAGCCGGGCGGCCCTGGCGATCACTTCAGGGGGCCCCAGCGTTGGCAGCACCTCGTTTCGGATCCGGTTGCGGGCATGGGCGAGGTCCTCATTTGAAGGATCCGCCATTGCACTCAAGCCTTCGGACTCCACCAGAGCCGCGAGCACCGATCGGGGGACCTCCAATAGCGGTCGGATGACGGACCCTCGCTCCATCGGGATCCCTCCCAAACCGGTCAGCCCTGCACCTCGCAGCAGATTCAACAGGAACGTTTCAGCATTGTCATCGGCACTGTGGCCGGTCAGCAGCACCTCCCCGGCCTCGCAGGAATCGTGAAGAGCCGCATACCGGACCTGGCGCGCCTGATCTTCGAAGGAAGCCCCATCAGGCACATCGACCGACACTTTGTCGAATGGAATGCCAACTTCGGCTGCAATCTTCTTGGCAGCCGCCGCCAATGCCGCTGAAGCGGGCTGGCCATGGTCCACGTGAATTGCCCGGACTGACAGCCCGAACCTATGAGCCACGAACGCCAACGCGGCCGAGTCAGGTCCGCCCGACAACGCCACCACGCACGAGCGGCCGACCAGACGTTCTCCAGCCCGTTCGAGGGACGGGTCTAGCTCACCCGACGGAGCCATGTTTCCGGCGATTCGATCTCGGCGAGCGTCGGAAGGGCGTCCGGTTCGGTCCAGGCAACATCGAGCGCCGACCAGGTGGAGAGTCGCTCGACTCCGAGAACGAACTGTTCGCCCAATTCGTACTGACGCATCTTCATTTCAAGACCGGTGAGTCGCATGAAGGCCGCCATGCGCGGGTCGGCCCGGCGAGCCTTCAACAGGCCCGACATCCGCTTTTGGGTACGGAGGATGCGACCACCGACCCGGTCCATCACTACGTGGCCGTGGCCCTCAAGTAGGGACATGAGCGCCTGGATCTTGTCGAGCAACAGTCGCTGGTCATCGTTGGCAAACAAGCCGAGCAGACCCGACTCGTCAAGGAGCGGCCGACCCTCGTCGGACGCCTTTCGAATCTCAGAGCCCAAGCGGGTCAAGCGCCGCTCATCTGACTGGGTGGCGGCCGCCAACGAGGTCACCATCTCGAAGAAATAATCACGCATCCATGGCACCGCCATGAATTGAAGCCGGTGGGTGCATTCGTGCAGGGCAATCCACATCCGGAATTCAGCAGGCCGCAGTTGATGGGCACGCTCCATTGCCAGCATGTTGGGACCAACCAGATAGATGGTGTCGCCGGCGTCTTCGGACGGCAGAACGAGTTCATATTGTCCGAGAACCCGCCGGGACAGGACACCGAGTAGGGCGCCGGTTTCGGCGGCAACGAGCGGTCCGCCGATCTTCCTGACCAGACCTTGAGGTTCGGTAATCGTCGCATCAACGATCATGGAGAAAAAGGCAACGTTGCGTTCGACCCAGCGTCCCCGATCGACCACCTCGACAGTTGGAACGCCGACCGATCCCAGTCCGGTCTCTGCTTCGACCAACTCCTGAGCTTTCGCAACGAGCGGGACGGCCTCGGCGATCAGCGCGTCTCGATGGTACGAATCAAACAGGGGGTAGGTGCCAGCCAGCCGTTCTGCGATCTTGACGGCCCCTGCCCACGGGACCGCTCCGTTATTCGACGACGGTGTATCGACCGCGAACAACTTTCACGAAGTACATGACCACTGTGCCGATGATGAGTACGACCGTCAACGCAACCACCGCTGGAATCAAGTAGCGGTAGGTCCATTGGGGCTCGTCCGCTTCATCGACGGCGGGTTCGACTTCTACGTACGGTTGGGCGATGACCGTATCGTTGGACGAAGGCAGAACCGTGGTGGCCATGACGGCCGGGGCGGCGACGCTCAACGAGGCAGCGGCGAGAACGAACAAGGCAGAAGTGCGGCGCAAAGTGTGAGTCATGTCATAACCAATATACCGGCTCCGGGTGGTCCAACGAAACCTAGGAGACTGCTGAACAATGCATGTCACACATTTTGACGACCATACATCACCACTCGCGGCGTTGTCGGCCCCGCCATTCCGGTACGAGGAGTGGCGAAACCTCCGCCTGGCGACTGGCGCGTCTCGTCGCCAACCTGCACAACGGCAATATTCAGCAGACTCCTAGCCATCGATCGCTGCCTAGTCCGGGTACGTAACCAGTGGTTCAGGGATTCTGCTCGTCAGCCACGATCTCCCGCAGCTTGGCCATCACCGATGCCGGGACTTCTTCCTGGCATCGCTGGCGAATCACGATCTGCAAGCGACGTTCAAACGAGAAAGCGTTTCCGCATCCAGAACACCTCCGCAAATGCAACCGGACCATGACACGTTTCATCGGCGAGATTTCACCGTCGAGGTAGCCGTAGATCTTGGTTATGGCATCGTCACAAGATTTCTTGGTCATCCGTCTTTCCGATCGGCCAATCCACGTTCCTCCGCGAACATCCATAACGCCTTTTGCAGTTGTTTTCTTCCCCGATGCAACCGCGACATGACCGTTCCGATCGGAACGTCCATGATCTCGGCGATTTCTTTGTAGGAAAAACCTTCTACATCGGCCAGCAAAACCGGCATGCGGAAACGCTCGGGAAGGGCCTCGACTGCCGCTTTTACATCTTCATCAACCAGCCCGTCCAACACTGCCTCTTCAGCCGATTTGAGTGAATCGGGGGTATTGGCTGCGCTGATTTTGCGATACAGGTAGAGGTCTTCGACCTCGCCGAGATCAACCTCGTCGGGTCGGCGGGATTGTTTGCGGTATCGATTGATGTAGGTGTTCGTCAAAATCCGATACAGCCAGGCCTTCAAATTCGTCCCGGCTTCAAAAGAGGCATAGGCCCGGTACGCCTTGAGGAACGTCTCCTGGACCACATCCTCGGCGTCGGCTGGATTGCGCGTCATCCGGAGCGCCGCTGAGTAAAGCTGCGGCGCGAATTGCATGGCGTCATCTTGGAAGTTGGCTTGGTCAGCCATCGGGGTGCTTCCGCTGGTCGAGCCAGGACATTACCAGCGTACGGAATCGGTCCGACCGCCGGCCGGAGCGAATGGGCTATCCTGTCGCCCACATACGGCCGACCCGCTCGGCCACCTGCCGAAGTAGCTCAGGGGTAGAGCAGCTCACTCGTAATGAGCAGGTCAGGGGTTCAAATCCCCTCTTCGGCTCCAGTACGCACATCAGGCCGGTCGTCACGGGCTGGCACCAGTTGACTTTGGGCCAACAATTCGTCCATGGCCGTGCCCCAGGCATCGGTGAGAGCGTACGAGTCTGGTTGACCGGTTAGTGGTGTACCGATCCGGACTTCGACCTTGCCGCGCCGCACCGAACGCTCATCAAGTCCCATGACGCGGTCCGTTCCAGACAACGCCACGGGAACCAACGGGACCCCGGCTCGTATCGCCAACCAGGCTGCCCCTCGTTTGAAACCCGAAGCCCGCCAACCTTCGGAGCGGCGCCCCTCAGGGAAGACACCGAGTCGACCGCCGCCAGCCAGATGCGCCAATCCGGTACGCATCGCACCGAGCGGAACCGAAGATCGCGGCAGCAGAATGGCCCCGTAAAAAGGCAGGACAAAGTCCAGACCTTTGTTGATTCCGATCAAGTCGGCTGCGGCCATGAACCGGATCGGCTTACGAAGCGCCATCGACGCAAAGGCAGCATCTACGTGGGAAGCATGATTGATCCCGGCAACATATGGGCCGTCGGGAAGATTCTCGTCCCCGATGATGTCGAGGTGAAACAATGGTCCAGCCAAGACTCGACCCATCGGAACGGACACTTTGAAACGCCGCTCCCAGGGTTCACTCACGGGCAAGCTCGTTGAAAAGGTTGGCAAGCACGAGCGGGACACGTTGGTTCTGCCGTATGGCGGTGACGGCATCGAGCGCCGCCTCGGCGTTCTGGGTCGCTTCGGCAGGAGTAATCATCGCCAGGCGAGTTACGTCTACGTCGGGATTACGCACCGCCACTCCGAATTGAGCGGCCGCCGCGTCGGTGTACCAGGAAGCGAGAATCTCCAGGCCGGTGATCATCAACGCTTGGGCGGATCGTTTTGCAGACCGTTCGCGACGTTCCTTCTGGATTTTGGTCTCGTTTGGATCGGCGACCCCGAGCGTCTTGATCAGGGGCGCTGCAGCCCGCTCCGCCGCGTCCGCCAATAGAAACGAATTCCCGGTGTGAGGGGTGACTCGCTCCGGCACGGTCAGCCAGAATTGACGAAACTCGACCACTTCTTTCTCCGTAGCCAACAGGAGCGCCAGACCGGGGCGTCCGCCAGAGATCACGGCGACCCTCTGGGCCTGTTCGGGATCGAGCCCGAGCAGCTCAAGGCCCTCGATCAGTTCGTCCAGCCGGACCCGCCCAAAGTGCACGGTGCGGCATCGCGATGCGATGGTGGACGGAAGGTCATCCTCAGATTCGGCTACGAGGATGAATACGGTCGAAGGGCTGGGTTCTTCGAGCGTCTTAAGCAGCGCATTCGCAGCCGACTCGGTGAGGATGGATGCCTCGTCGATCAGGATGATCTTCTTCTCTCCCTCGACCGGGGTCATCGACGCAGCGTGAACGGCGGTCCGCGCTTGTTCCACCCCGATCGATGCCCGACCGTCAGGAACAACCAGAGTGACATCAGGATGATTGCCAGACGCCACCCGGTCACAGACGGAGCAAGGACCCTCGTGGTCACCGGATCGATCGCACAGAATGACTGCGGCGAATCGCAATGCGATCATGCCTTTCCCGACGCCGTCGGGACCAACAAACATATAGGCATGGGCTGCCGAAGCAGCTTCTTCCTCAAGGAGATCGATCACCCGGCCGTGACCGATGAGGCCCTTACGGTTCATCGAATCAGCTCCCAGACGGTTTCGACAACCGAGTCGATATCGATCCCGGCATCGATGCGGATCACCCGACCCGGATCGGCAGCCGCTAGTTCGGCAAAGGTATCAGCCACGGCGAGGTGAAAGGCCAAATCCTCAGAACCAATGCGGTCGCCATTTTCCTGACGCGTTAGACCGACCTCAGCGTCGACATCGAGCCATACCACCAGGTCGGGCCACGTTCCATCGAGAGCCAACGCGTTCAACGTGCGGACCTCCTCAAGACCCAATCTGCGCCCGCCGCCCTGGTACGCCAGCGACGAGTACACAGTACGGTCCGATAACACCCACGCTCCGCGCTCGATCGCCGGTCCGACCACCTCGGCCGCCAACTGGGCACGGGCAGCCGCAAATAGGGCAGCCTCGGCCCAGGCGGCCATCGGGCTGTCCCCGTCAAGCAACAGGCCTCGGATGGCATCACCCAACCGGGTGCCGCCCGGCTCTCGAACCTCGACCACTTCATGACCCTCGGAACGGAGCCGCTCGGCGAGCATCCGGACAACGGTGCTCTTTCCGGCACCCTCCACCCCTTCAAATGCGATGTAGTTCAAACGCCATCTCGTTCTAATTGTGGAATGAAGACTTCTCGCACGACCCATAACGTAGCTAAGCCGGCCACAACCGTGATGACCCCACCCAGTACAAAGATGAGACGAACCCCATCGTCAAGCGGATCAGGCAGGCGACCGTGGAGGAACCTGGCAGCCAGGGCCGCCACGGTCATCGAAACCAGCAGTGCCGATCGGGCGACGAGGAACAAGGCAGCGAACGTCCGACCCCGGACTGCTTCTGCCGATCCAACCTGCAGGTAAGTGACCCCAACCACGTATCCAATCCCTGCCGCAAAGCCGAACATGAACGAGAATGCCGCCGCTGCCATCACCGTCGTCGCAAACGCCAACGAGGTGAGCGCAATCCCGGTCAGCGAAATCGCCGCGCCAAAGACCACCATGCGATGAATGGCGGTCTGGTCAATACGCTGAACGAACATCACCCCTATCGCTCCGCCGGCGCCCATTGCGGTGGCGAGGAGAGCAAACCCGGAGTCATCACCAAAGATGAACGACCGTGCGAATGTTTGTCCGAGTGTGATGATCGCCCCGCTCCCGAAGAGGGTGACGGCCATGCCGATGATGACGACCCGCACACCGCGGTGACCCACCACGAAACGGACCCCTTCGGCAAGGTCAACGAAAGGAGCCTTCCAATTCCAGACTTCTCGCCCTTCAACTGTCGCGCGCAGCGGAATGGTCGTCACTGCCACGATCGCCGCCGAGAGCATGAACGTGACGGTGTCGAGCGCGAAGCCGGCCGTGAACGGAGACGAGAAGTCCCAGCCCGCCCACTGCGGCAATTTCGAGAAGGCTGACCACACCAGCGCACCGACCGGAAAGACCCCATAGGAACTCACGACCGAGAGGCTATTGGCCACGATCAGTTCGTTCCCGTTCACGAGCTCAGGCACCAAGGACTCCCGGACTGGTTGGCGAAGCAGCGAAAGAACCTCAATCAAGAACGAGACCGCAAACAGTTGGGGAAGTGTCCTAACAAAAATCAGAGACAGCACCAACAAGCCCCGCCCGACGTCGGCGACCAGCATGATTGTTTTCCGATTGACGCGGTCGGTCAGTACTCCGCCGATGGGCCCGAAAAGAATGGCCGGGACAAATCGACCGACCAGCGGAACGAGCGTTCCAAGGCCCCCGCCGATTTGGTCTCCGAGGGCCAGCGTCGCGAAGAGAGAAACCCAGTCGCCAAAGCTTGAGATCGTTCCCGACCACCACACCTTGGCGAACTCACCGCGACGAATCAGCTGCCATCTACTTCGGGGGGATACTGCGTCTTGCATGTGCGGTGAACGTTAGCCCTCCGGGGGTTCAGACAAGCCGTAACCTGGTCGATCTGGCGCAGGGTCGTCTTGACAACCGGCTACCAGGACGGTTATCACTTGTTCCGTGTCCAAACCCCTGATCATCGTTGAGTCACCCGCGAAAGCCCGAACCATTGCGAGCTTTCTCGGCTCCGACTACGTCGTTACGTCCTCCGTCGGTCACATCCGTGACCTGCCTTCCAAAGCAGCCGACATCCCTGCAAAATATAAGGGAGAGAGTTGGGCACGCCTGGCTGTCGACGTCGACAACGGGTTCGAACCTCTCTATATCGTCTCGAAAGAAAAGCGCGAGACGGTCAAGGAACTCAAACGACTCCTCGACGACGCCTCGGCGTTGTATCTCGCAACTGATGAGGACCGCGAAGGAGAAGCCATCGCCTGGCATCTCAGCGAAGTCCTCAAGCCCAAAGTCCCGGTCCAGAGAATGGTATTTCACGAGATCACCCCTTCGGCGATCGCCGAAGCCCTGAACAACCCCCGCCAGATCGACGACAAGCTGGTCGACGCCCAGGAAGCCCGCCGGGTACTCGATCGCCTGTACGGCTATGAAGTCTCGCCGGTGCTCTGGCGCAAGGTGAAGCCAAAACTGTCCGCTGGTCGGGTCCAATCAGTGGCAACCCGTATCGTTGTCGAACGTGAACGCGAACGAATCGCGTTCCGGACCGCTTCCTACTGGGACGTTGAGGGCGAGTTCTCCAAAGACGAGAACTTCGGCGCCAAGCTCGTCTCCGTGGATCAGACCCGGGTGGCTTCCGGAAAAGACTTCTCGTCGGTTGGCGAGATCACTCGCAAGGATGTCGTCGTCCTCAACGAAGAAGACGCCAACACGCTGGTGACAGCATTGGCAGGGACCACGATGACGGTTCGGTCGGTCGACGCCAAGCCCTACACCCGCAAGCCGTACGCACCATTCCGCACCTCGACCCTCCAACAGGAGGCGGGGCACAAGCTCCGATTCTCCTCAGCCAGAACGATGTCGGCCGCCCAGCGTCTGTACGAAAACGGGTTCATCACCTACATGCGTACCGACTCGACTTCGCTCTCAGAAACCGCTCTGGCTGCCGCCCGAAGCCAGATCACTGAGATGTACGGTGCGGACTACCTGCCAGACAAACCCCGTCAGTATGCCAAGAAGGTCAAGGGCGCCCAGGAAGCGCATGAGGCCATCCGTCCAGCTGGCGACTCGTTCAAGACGCCTGATGTCGTATCCGCCCAGGTCAACGACGATGAGGCCCGACTCTACGACCTCATCTGGAAGCGCACCGTTGCCTCGCAAATGAACGACGCCAGGGGCGAGAGTGTCCAGGTCCGGCTCGGTACGACCGCCACCGACGGCCGCGATGCTGAATTCGCCACCTCGGGCAAAGTCATTCACTTCCCCGGGTTTCTCCGGGCCTACGTGGAAGGATCCGACGATCCGGACGCCGAACTCGACGATCAGGAACGGCCATTGCCCAACCTATCCGAGGGTGATGAGGTCGCGGTCGTTTCCTTGGAAGCCAAGGGTCACGAAACCAAGCCCCCGGCCCGCTACACCGAAGCTTCACTGGTCCGTCGTCTCGAAGAACTCGGCGTCGGACGCCCGTCGACCTACGCCTCGATCATGTCGACGATCCAGAATCGGGGATACGTCTGGAAGAAGGGCTCGGCCCTGGTTCCGTCGTTCACAGCCTTTGCCACGGTTGGCCTCCTGGAGGATCACTTCCCGAATCTGGTCGACTACGCCTTCACCGCCAAGATGGAGTCAGACCTCGACGAGATCTCCACGGGCAACGAAGATCCCAAGCCATGGCTCCACAAGTTCTATTTCGGCGAGACCGGTCTCAAGGCATCCGTCGCTGACGATCGCCTCGAGGAGATCGATCCACGGGTCGTCAACTCCTTCACGGTCGGCACCGACGATCTCGATCGCGAAATTGTCGCCCGGGTCGGCCAGTACGGCCCGTATCTTCAGCGTGGCGAGGACCGAGCTTCGATTCCGGAGGACTTGCCTCCCGACGAACTCACCATCGAACGGGCCAACGAATTACTCGACGCGCCCTCCGGAGACAAGATCCTCGGCACTGACATCGAAACCGGTCTGACAGTCCTGGCTCGCTCTGGCCGGTATGGGCCGTATATCCAGTTGGGTGAGATCGAGGAGGGCTCGAAGAAGAAGCCGCAGACCGCCTCCCTGTTCAAGAGCATGAGCCTTGACGACGTCACCCTCGAGCAAGCAGTCGAACTACTCAAGATCCCCCGGGTCATCGGCCTCGACCCCGAAGATGACCAAGAGATCACGGCGCTGAATGGACGCTACGGACCTTACATAAAGAAGGGTTCTGATAGTCGGACCATCGAGTCCGAAGAGGCGCTCCTCACCATGACCCTCGACGAAGCGTTGGCAATCTTCAAAGAGCCAAAGCGTCGTCGCGGTCAGCAAGCTGCCGCCCCGCTCAAAGAACTCGGTGACGACCCGGTGTCGGGCAAGCCGGTGGTACTCAAGAATGGTCGGTTCGGACCCTATGTGACCGACGGCACCACCAACGGTTCACTGCGCAAAGGGGACGATCCCGAGACGATCACCCCGGATCGCGCCTTCGAACTCCTCCAGATGCGCCGCGACCGCGGCTAATTCCCTGGCTGATCTGCCGGGAAAAAACCTCACAATCCGCCGTAACGATTCCACGTATCAATCCGTCTCCCCGGTATGAGCAACCCATACTGTGGAGGACGGGACAACGTGTGGCT
>JAGXFS010000111.1 GCA_024637275.1 Acidimicrobiia bacterium | reverse complement strand
TAAAGGCAGCGATCCCGACGAATTCGGCGGTAGCGTGACTCGCATGAAACAAGCGCTCGCCCTCGTGTTGGTTATCGCTGGTTGCACCAGCCCATCGACCGCACCCACCACCAGCGGCGGGCCAGGTTCATTTTGCGATCCCGTGATCGCCGCCTACGAGCAGATCGATCCCTCGGATATCGCAACGGTTCGGGCTCTCGTGGTCGCGATATCGGACAATGCAATGGCGCTCGACGAAATCAACCGGGCGGTGTTTGTGGCTCACGGGGCAGAGTTACAGGTCACGGTAACCGGCGGGGTCTGGTCGACCGCCAAAGTGGCCGATGACCTCAGCCTCGTCTGCGATGTCGACCTGCCGGTGTTGGCGTCACCATAGAAGGTCGTCCGAAGTCGCTCAGCTAGGCCGGGATTTAGCCGATAATTACTCACGATGAGTATGAGAAAAGCGCTGGCACTATCGGCGATCCCGTCTGCCCTATTGGCCTACGGATGGGCTCGCTACCAGAAGGCGGTCGATGAACTC
Source organism: Acidimicrobiia bacterium (assembly GCA_024637275.1). Lineage (GTDB taxonomy): Bacteria > Actinomycetota > Acidimicrobiia > Spongiisociales > JAENVV01 > JAENVV01. Next base: position 10,842 of record JAGXFS010000111.1, on the reverse strand, counting down.
GACCGCTATCAGCCTGCGTCGCCCGTTCTCCCCGGGACGCTGCACGCCATACCGACGACCTTCGGTACAGTGTCCTACCGCACCATTACCGGCGACCCACGTCAGCCACCGCTCGTCCTCATCCACGGATGGGGGCGGACCGGTGATTCGGCCTGGTGGACGATCGTCTGGAAGACCGATCGAACCATGATTTTGGTTGACCTCCCGGGCCATGGTCGGTCCCGGTTAAGCGGTCCCTTCAGTCTGGATCTCGCCGCCGAATCGGTGATCCGAGTGGTAAAACACGCGGAGCTTGAGGACCCGGTAATCGTCGGCCACTCCATGGGCGGAGCCATCGCCCTTCTCGTGGGCCGCAAGCTCGGACGACAGGTTTCCCATATCGGAATCATCGCCTCGTCGGCCTTCTGGGTAAAACCAAAAGTGGCAGTCACGTTGGCGGCCGCGCCGTATGTCATGGCGCCCAACTCGCCGATCATCATCCGACGCCAACATCGGCAGGCGATCCAGGTCCCTCACGAGGCGGGTCGAGTGGTCTGGGAGTACGCGGCACGTCCTGCGCGCAGTACGCTCGAAGCAACCGCCCGAGCCTTGAAGTCATTCGACGCCCGCAAGTGGGATCGGTCCGGTATGGCTCCGATCACCTGGATGGTGACCAAAGCCGACGGCATCATCGAGCCCGATGAGCAACTGACCTCGGCGCGCATCTTCACTGACGATATTGTCGAAGTTCAGGCGGAGCACTCCGTCGTCATGGACCATCCCGACATCGTCGCACCTTTCCTAGAACGGCTCGGCACAAAACGAACCTTCCAACCGGCTGATCAAGTCGTCGATCTCTAGGGACGATTTCCTACGGATTGTGGTCAGAGATGCTTATCTAGGAGCGTAGGCTCCGGTCAAGGGTATGCGTACGCGATGGCCGGGAGTATCTTCAGTCGCCTCCGCCGTTCTCCTCGTCGGAACGGTTCTTGTTTCCGCGCCAGCCGGAGCATCGGGCACGTTCTCCGATGACGACGGTTCCGTGCACGAAGGCGCCATCGAAGCCATCGCCGCCGCCAACATCACCCTCGGCTGCAACCCACCCACCAACACCAACTACTGCCCCGACCGACCCGTCACCCGCGCCGAAATGGCCACCTTCCTCACCCGAGCCCTCCCCCTCACCCCATCCACCACCGACTACTTCACCGACGACAACACCTCCCTCCACGAAGGCGCCATCCAAACCATCGCCGCCGCCAACATCACCCTCGGCTGCAACCCACCCACCAACACCAACTACTGCCCCGACCGACCCGTCACCCGCGCCGAAATGGCCACCTTCCTGGCCCGGGCACTCGATCTAGCCGTGGTACAACCTCCCCCGCCTCCGACCGGGTCGACCGTGGTGTTCGCCGCTGGCGGAGATCTTGGTGCCGAGAACAGCACGGCCGAAGTGCTCGGGCACATCGGCGGCTCGGATGCAGAGTTCCTGTTCGCCCTCGGAGACTTGAGCTACAACCAGATCACCCCCGAGTCGTCATGGTGCTCCTGGGCCAGATCGCAGCTCGACTCGACTTTGCCCGTGCAGATGGCAGTCGGCAACCATGAACACGACTCCGGCTCGGACGGTTCATGGGACAAGTTTGCGCAATGCCTGCCCGACGCCATGAGTTCAACCGGCGACTACCCGGCCCAATACTTCTTTGATGTCCGCGGGACCGTCCGCATCATCGTGGCGAGCGCCGGCCTCAAGATTGACGGCCATCAATACACCTATGAGCCCGGATCGGCCGACGCCCAGTGGTTGACGGCTGCCATCCGGTCGGCGCGGAACTCCGGAATCGAATGGGTCGTGATGGGTACGCATAAGCCCTGCATCTCCGTTGGCGCCAAAAAGGATTGCGAACCGGGACGGCACCTCACCGACCTAGCGATCAGCGAAGGCGTTGACCTCATGCTCCACGGCCACGACCACAACTACCAGCGAAGCCACCAACTGTCGTGCATAACAGTCGATGAGTTCAGCCCCGCTTGTGTCTCAGACTCGGATGGCAGTCACCGGGGCGGAGACGGAACGGTACTCGTGGTCTCAGGCGCGGTCCGGGACGACTCCCTGTATGCCGTGTCGAGTTCTGACAGCGAAGCCGGATACTTCGCCGATTACCTGGGTGCCAATAGCGCCAATTCGGGTGCCGGATACGTCGAAGTGACCGCAACACCCAACTCGCTGATAGTGGAGTTCATCGGCGCGACGACCAATCATTCCGACACCTTCGAAATTCGCAAGTAGGCATGCTCCCCTGCCAACTCGGCTCACCTAGAGTGGCGACATAACCATGCGCACCATCGCCCTCCGCTTCGTCCTCGCACTCATCCTGTTGGCAGGCGCCGCAGCTTTGGTAATACCCCGACTCCCGGATCGATCCCCAACGCAGGCACCGTCGACCACGTCGACCGAATCGACCGCCGCGTCCGCTGCTTCCCAGTCCACCAACGGTTCGACATCGCCGACGAGCGCCAGTACGGCCTCGCAGGTCACAACCCTCGACGCCACCACGACCACAACAACAACTCCCGAGATCGCGCTCACGTTTGCTGCCGGGGGAGACCTCGGAGCGACCGAGCGGACTTCAGAAGTCCTGACTGCGATCGGTGAGTCGACGGCCGAATTCATGTTGGGCATCGGTGACCTGAGCTACAGCCATATCGAGCCTGAGTCTGCCTGGTGCGATTGGGCAAGCGAACGCCTCGGGGCGGACGTTCCGATGCAGGTGGTTGTCGGCAATCACGAGGACGACGGTGGACCGGACGGCCTGATCGGCAATTTCGCCGCCTGCATGCCCGACCGGATGAACTCGACGGGCAAGTACGGCGTGCAGTACTACTTCGACGTCGACACGACGATGCGGATCATCATGCTTGCGGCCGATACCCGGGTCGACGGCGAAAAATACAACTACGACCCCGGCTCCGACCAGGAGAAGTGGCTAATCGACGCCATCCGCCAAGCGCGGCAGTCAGGTACACGCTGGGTGGTCGTCGGTGCCCACAAACCATGCCTTACAGTTGGTCAGAAGGAGTGCGAGTCTGGCGAACACCTGGCTCAGTTGTTGGTCGATGAAGGCGTCGACCTCGTGCTGTATGGCCACGACCACAACTACCAACGAACCCATCAACTCTCCTGTGTCACCGTCAACAGCTTTGATCCAGCTTGTGTCGCCGATGACGACGATGAGCACGTCGCCGGAGACGGAACGGTATTCGTTGTGGCAGGTGTCACCGGAAGAACCAGTCTCTATAAGGTCAGTGCCAACGATTCAGAAGCACCATACTTTGCGGCCTTTCTCGGGCCAGGAGAACCGAACCCGGGCCATGGCTACGTAGAAGTAGCGGCGACAGCACACATGCTTGAGATGCGGTTCGTCGGGGTAACTACCCCCTTCGAGGACCGCGTCAGAATCAGCTACTGATCGCGGGTGACGAGGTACGCACCCGTTCCATCCGCTTCCTCACGCGGTCGTCGGACCCGAACGAATCAATCATCCACCAATCCCCCGGGGGGTGGCCCGAGCCTCGGCACTAACTGCCTCTCGCCTTGTGTCAGTAGAACCGATCGCTCTGCCCACTCGTACTGGTCACCGAAGCACGCGAACAAACTTGAACGAGAGGATCAACTTTGAAACGTCTTGTACTAGCCATCGCGGCTATGACTGCCATCACCGCCTGTGGAACGAGCACGTCCAGCGACTCGACCGTAGCAACGGTGCCGGTGGATGCTCCGACCACCACTACGCAGGCCACCACAACCAGCACCACGGTCGCCGACACGACGACCACCAGTGCAGCTGAAGCCAAGAACGCCCTAACGGTGGTCGAGTCAGAGTTCGGCCAAATTTTGGCCGACGCCGACGGTTACACCCTCTACATGTTCGTCCCCGACAACCGAAGCGACAGCGTTTGCTACGGCGACTGCGAAGCGGCGTGGCCCGTGTTCTATTCACCAACCACCTCAGCTGACGGTGTAGACGCCTCGCTCATCGCCAGCACTGAACGCACCGACGCCACATCGCAGGTGACGTACAGCGGCTGGCCCCTCTACTACTTCGCCAACGACGAAGCGCCAGGCGACACCAACGGGCAAGGCCGGGGACTCGTCTGGTACGTCGTGAATCCGGATGGCGTGCCGCTCGTAACGGCCGAGAAGGCTGTGAACCAGCTGACTGTCATCGAGTCGTCCTTCGGTCCAATTCTTGCCGACGAGACTGGCAACGTGCTCTACGTGTTCCTGCCCGATGAACAAAGCGACAGCACCTGCTACGACGACTGCGAAGCTGCTTGGCCGACTTTCCTCGCCCCGGCCTACGCCGGAAATGACGTTGATGCCTCGCTCGTCGAGTCGACGGAACGGACGGATGCCACGGTACAGATAGCGTACAACGGCTGGCCCCTCTACTACTTCGCCAACGACGAAGCGCCTGGCGACACCAACGGCCAGGGTCGAGGCGACGTCTGGTACGTGATCGGTCCCGACGGCGAGGTGATCGAAGGCTAGAACGCTAAGCCTCGGGAATCTGCCCTCGACCTGATTCCCGAGGCTCATGACACGAACCGGTTGGGGGTCTATTGCGTACTGTTAGGGGTATTGAATGATGCAAATCTCATCCGTCGGTTTCAACGGGGTGACCCTGAGGCGATCAGGGCGCTCTACCACTCGTACTCGCGCTCGGTTTTCACCGTCGCTTATGGTGCCCTCGGCGACCGATCCCTAGCCGAGGAAGCCGTGCAACTGACCTTCACGAAAGCCTGGCGGGCCGCCGAACGGTTCGACGCCACGAGGGGGATCGCCCCCTGGTTGTACACGATCGCCCGGCGGGTGGCCGTGGACCTATATCGGCGTGAACGCCGCCATGAGTCCTCAGAACTCGATCGAGAGATCGCCGTAATGCCCCCGACCTTCGAGGGTATGTGGGAGGCGTGGGAGGTTCGAGGAGCGCTCGACAAACTGCCGGACGACGAACGTGCCATCATCGAAACGACCCATTACCGCCAACTCACGATGACTGAAGCTGCCGAAGAGCTGGGAATCCCCGTCGGCACTGTGAAGTCTCGGTCGCACCGAGCGCACCGGCGACTGGCTGAATCGTTGAGCCACCTACGAGAGGAGACCGCATGACCTGCGACGACTTTCAGGCTCATTACCTGGCACGAGACGGTGGAGCAGATTCTGACGCTCACCTGGCGGGCTGCAATTGGTGTCGGAGCCGCATTGAGGAGCTGGATGCCATCCGCCTCCAACTCGACGCGACGGCGATGTGGGAAGCCCCATCGGACGAACTCGAAGAAGCGATCGTCGCATCGCTGAGGCGAACGCGGGGCCCGATCGCACCAACCAACCGGGCCTGGACCGCCACCGCCGTCGCCGCGCTCCTGGTGGTGGTCGCCGGAGCGTTCGTTCTCATCCAGAGCCGCCAACCAGACTGGGACATCGCTCTGCCAGCCAGCCCAGGGATCGGGGCCACGGCATCCGTCGCAGGGTGGAATACGCCCGCAGGTACTCGCATGGAGTTTTCAATCAATGGGCTGGAGCCAGCCGGCGAAAATGAATACTACGAAATCTGGCTCACTGCCGACGACGGCCGCCATGTCTCAGCCGGAACTTTCACGGGGCCTGGAAGGATCGAATCGTTCGCTGGTGTTTCACGACGAGACTTCCCGCGAATCTGGGTCACCCTCGAGCCAAACGATGGGGACGAGGGCATCGGCGGACCGACCGTTCTCGATACCGGTAGCTAGCGGGGACTCGACCGTTCCGGGTAGGCATCATGGCGGTGCAACCAGGCCATGCACCATTCGAGATCCGCCTCATGGCGCCCGAGCGCTGTCAGATCCAGCATGTGATAGGCGCCGTTGATCATGTCGAGACCGCGCGAGAACGTTTGATAGGTGAGGAAGATTCGGCCGTCATCGTGCCGATAGAAGGCACTCATACCAGGAGACTCTTCGCCCTAGTTGGTCTGAGTCCCAAAGTTGTAAGTGGCCGTCTCGTCACCAGGATCGAAACTGACTCCCATGTCGAAATTGAAGCGCGACGGCGCTGAAGAAACCCAACGAAAGTCCCAGCCCATCCGCGCCTTGTAAGCCTCGATCTCGCCGATCGGTGCCCTTGAGACAGCCACCAACGCCGTATCGCGAGCCAACAAGTGCACATCGACACCGTTGAAGTTGTCTGCCCAGAACGAGCACGACGGACACCCCTCGACCCAGCCAGGTCCCATCATGAAGTGATAGACCAGCAGTTGCTGCTCACCGGCAAAGAGATCAGCCAGGGAAGCAGAGCCTTCTGGGGTGTCGAACCGGTAATTCTCGGTGATCTCGACCCACGGCAATTCGCGCCGTTGGCGACTGAGTTCGTCTCGTTGCTGCGTGAGCGCCTTTTCGGCCGCCAGGTGATCGAGTCGTGCCTCCTGCCATGTCTCTTTGTCAACAACGGGATTCATCTCGCCTCCAACGCTCTGCGGCCGACGTTTGCACGTCGGGTGCACTCTCGGGTTCGATGACCGACGAACCGCGCAGGGCAGTTTCGACTGGAACCTCAGAGTCGCCGTCGTTCAGCGGTCCTCGGGGGCCTCGTCGTAATAGTCGAGACGTTCGATCGGCATCACAATGGCAGTCAGCATATTCATGATGTGGGCGGTGATGCGTTTCAGATAGCGGTAGTACAGCGCTCGTGCCACTGCCTGGTCTGCGGTACCTTCTGAGCGGAAAGCCGCCTTGATCTTCTGGTCATAGTCGGTGAGAAACCGATCGGCCTTGTCGATCAGTTTCTGAGCCTGCGTCTGATCCTGGGAGGCGAAGGTAGCGGCCGCATCGTCGATCAACTGTCCAACCGCATCCCGATATGAGAGCAATTCATCGTGGTCTTCTGCGAGTTCGAAGTTGGCGCCGTACTTGGCCAGATCGTACATGTTCTTGGCATAGTCGCCGATCCGCTCCGCGTCTTTGACGATGCTCATGTATGCAAGGACCGCCGGAAGATCAACCGTTGTGACGGCCGAGTGCATCATGAGGGACCGGCGAACGCGCTGCTGGGCCGTATTGATCTCCTGATCGGTGGAGCGCACGGTCTGCTTGGTTTGCTTGCTTTTGCCACCACCGAAGACGGCGTCGGTCGCGGCATCAAAGACCGTGCGCCCATCCGCCAGCATGCTGACGAGAGTCCCTTTGACCTCATCGAGGGTCGATTCGCCGCGTCCGCGGAAAAATGCCATCACCATGGTTGTCTCCTATGTCAAAACCAGAATACCGAGAAACGGGATAACTACGAACATGCCGAAGGTATATGCCAACGCAAGCGATTTGCTGCGAACCGCCATATTGGCCAGACGCTCGGCCAGCAATACTGGAATGTACCTGAGCCGTGGCCAGGGATAAACCAGCAGGATGCCCAGCACGTTGAACAGCGTGTGCGTGAACGCGATGGTGAGTCCATCGACAGAACCCGCGGCCATCGCCGCCAAGAGAGCAGTAACCGTTGTTCCGATATTGGCCCCCAGCGTTATCGGATAGGCGTTTCGCACCATCAGGAGACCAGAGGCCACGAGCGGAATCAGAATCGACGTTGTGATACTCGACGACTGCACCGCGATCGTCACGAGCATGCCAACGACGATGCCAATCGTCCCTGATTTGGCGAGGACGGCATTGAGGGAGGCCTCAATCCGGTCGGCGACCAGCGCTCGCATGTTTTTGGTAATGAAGGTCAGCGTTACGAATATGACGCCGATGGCGACGGCAATCGTGACAATCGCGACAGCTACCGGAGTCGAAACGACCGATTCGATGCCGCCTTCCGCGAGCTTGGCCGACCAGCTAACTGCCGCCTTGATAGGGCTATCGAACGTGCCACCCAGATTGCCCTCGACGAACAACCCGGCAATCCAGGACGCTGACGCATGAAGAAAACCGGTGAGAATCTCCAACGGCAATAGGATGATGACGACCAGGACGTTGAAAAAGTCGTGCATCGTTGCCGCGGTGAATGCCAGGCGGAACTGTTCACTGCGACGAGCATTCGTCAATGACACGAGCGTATTCGTGACCGTCGTGCCAATGTTGGCGCCCATGATCATCGGGACCGCTGCTTCAACCCCGACCACGCCACTGGCGACCAGACCAACGATCGTGGCAGTTGTCACCGAAGACGATTGCACCAGCACGGTGGCGAGGATCCCGACGAACAACCCTGCGAGAGGATTCGAGACACTAGCGAACAGGGGATCGGTGTAATCGGACCCAATGCCTTTGATGCCCGACTCGAGCATCTTGACACCGACCAGGAAGGCATAGAGAAGCGCAACCACCAGCAGGGCCCGGATTGGAGAAGGAAGTCGCGCGCTTCTGGCCGTTATTGGCTGCTCTGGGGTAGCCACCGAAAATCCGTCCCGTGATCGTCCGATAGTCGCGGGCACTTTACACAGTTTGCCGTAGCCTTCAGCCGGTGACCGCTCGGGACCGCTATTCGAAGGATTCGTGCGCCTCGATCACCGCCACCGCACTGGGGGATATAGGAGATCGCGGGACGAGGCGCACGAAACTACGGCCGGGAGCACCTCACACCAGTAACCGGATGCCGAAATGGGGAGCTGCACGCGAAGCCTGATCGGGTGCGCCAACCCACCCGATAGCTCGACCTCCAATGCCCCCGAGCGATCATCCCTAGTCTTCCCAATTGCCCCATGGCCTGACGACCAAACGCGTCCCTAAAACGACTCTATCAAAGGATCTGGTCGGCGGACAGAAAATTCTCGCGTTCGGCATCGAGAACTGGAATACGAACTCAAGCTGGCTAGTCGCCGGCCGCCAGCGCCGCCTCATCCATTTTCTGTCGTCTCGCTTGAACGACCAGGAAGATCGTTGTAGCGATCACCATGACCCCGAAGATCATGGTTCCCAAAACATTGACCTGGGGCGGCACACCACGTTTGGTCGCCCCGTAGACGAACACCGGGAAGGTCTGGAGGGATCCCGAATTGAAGTTGGTGATCACAAAGTCGTCGAAACTGAGAGCGAAAGCCAGCATGAATGCAGCCAGTACCCCCGGGAGGATCATCGGCAGCGTGACCCGTCTGAAGGTTTGCCACTCGTTCGCATACAGGTCCATGGCCGCTTCTTCGAGGTGCCTATCAAACCCGACAATCCGAGCGCGGACCGTGACCACTGCATAGCTCAAGTTGAAGAGAATGTGCGCGAGCAGCACCGTCATGTAGCCACGGCCCACCTGAGCAACGATAAAGAGTGTCAGTAGCGCCGAGCCCATAACAACTTCGGGGCTGGCCATGGGGAGGAACAACAACAGGTTAGTTGTCGCCCGCCCTTTGAAGCGGTAACGGACTAACGCCAGAGCTATGAGGGTTCCGATGACCGTGGAGATGAGGGCAGACAGAAACGCGATGGTCAGCGAGTTAAGCACCGCTTCGCTCAGCCCCGGCAATTTGAACGGCTCTGCCCAATGGCGAAGCGTAAATCCCTCCCAAGAGACATTGCGGCGCCCTTTGAGGTCGTTGAACGAGAACGCTACGACAATGAATACCGGCAAGAACAGGTACCCGATGCCGAACCCGAGCAGCGTGCGGTAGAAGACTCGTGCCTTCATGTCAGTAACTCCTCGGTGCCAACCTTCCGAACGTACAGCACCACCATCGTGACAATGATCGCCATGAGCGTGAAAGAGATCGCCGCGGCGGCCGGGTAGTCGATGATGACGAGGAATTTCGACTGAATGACGTTACCCATCATCGTCCAGTTGCGGTTACCGAGCAGTTCAACGTTGACGTAGTCGCCGGCCGCCGGAATGAAGGTGAGAAGTGTTCCCGAGATAACTCCGGGCATCGACATCGGCAAGGTGACTTTGCGAAACGCCGTCCAGGGGGTCGCGTAGAGGTCATTGGCGGCTTCCAACAAGGACGGTTCGATCTTGTCGAGCGACACATAGATCGGCAACGCCATAAACGCCAGGTAGTTATAGACCAGGCCCGCCAGGATCGCCCAACCGGTCGACAGCAGTCTGCCGTTCTCCGGTAGCAGGCCGATGGTCTTCAGGGCCGTCACGACGACGCCCTGGTCGGCGAGGATCACCCGCCACGCCAGGGTGCGCAACAGAAATGGCACCAACAGCGGCACGATTATCAGCAGCAGGAAGAGGCTTTTCCATCTCGATGTGTAGAAAGCAATGGCGTAAGCGAGCGGATAAGCAATGAGTAAGCCGATTACGGTTGCCCCGAATGCGAACATGAGCGAGTTACGTAGTTGGGGCAGGTACGTCGTGAATACGGAGGCATAACTGTCGAAGTTGCCGGTGAACTCGTATCCCTGCTCGAGCGAGCCCTCCTGAAGCGAGGTAATTGCCAAGCGGAACATCGGAACGACGTAGAACACCAACAGCCAGAGAATTCCTGGAGCCAGCAGCGCGTACGGAACCAACCGGCGTCGGCGATCCGCTTTGGTCGCGAGGGCCGAACGAGCCGTCATCGCCTAGCTCGCCACCACGAACGTGTGATCGGGATCCCAGCTCAAGATCACCTGATCTCCGGGCGCGAACCGCTCGGCGCCGAGATTCTGCACAACGACGGTCAGCTGCCCGGCAGTCTCTGTCAGGACCAAATAGTGAGTACTCACCCCGATAAACGACGAATCGGTGACCACCCCGGTGAGCCGGTTGGCGCGACCGGGATCCGAGCCCATGTGAGTCAAGTGAATCTTCTCAGGCCGCACACCAACGTAAATCGACCCCGTGGCGCCTCCTAACTTGTCGGCTCCGACATAGAAGGTGTGGCCTCCGGCAACGGTTACGCCATCAGAGCC
>JAGXFS010000110.1 GCA_024637275.1 Acidimicrobiia bacterium | reverse complement strand
TCGGTGGCCGTGACCACCACCAACTCCTCGCCGCGGTCGGCGTAACGCGCCAGGGTTCCGCCAGTTGAAGTGGTCTCGTCGTCGGGGTGGGCGTGAAACGCCATTAAGCCAGCCATCAGATCAGAATAGCCTGCCCCTCAATTTGACTTGGCAACGCCCGGGTATCGGCCGCCGATTCGCCAGTAGACCCCATCGGCACGGGCCAACAGCTCGTCATCAACCATGTACCGACGCAACGCGGCGTAATCGGAGTAATAGAGCTGAAGGATGAACGACACCTGGCGCTCGGGGTACCGAACCCCGGGTTCGAAGGTCTGTACGAGCCGCTCCAGGATTACATGCCGTTTGGAGTAGTTGGTCGGGATTGCCATAAGACGGGTGCCCTGAAAAAAGCTGTTGAGCACTTTGATCTCATCCTCGGACCAGTCACCTTGGAGAATCTCGGGTGCAGCCCGCTCCTCATCGGGCAACTGCTCGCCCAGCGCATCAAACACCGCCTCGTTCAGTGAGTGGTCTTCGTTGAGCAATCCGACTTCCCGGAGTTTGGCGGCCGCCAGCAGAAGCTTTTTGCGATTCCCCCCGACGGAATCGGCAAATTCCGAGACTGAGAACGGGCCAAGCGCCGCCCGCCCGAGGAGGGCCAACCGATCCCGGTCAACAACGACCCGAAGATACTCAGTGGGCGTCACGGTCGGGTGGCGAAGTCGGGGTTTGCCGGTCTCGTTCCGCACTGCGAATTCTGGGACGACGCCACGACACGATCAAGGTCACGGCCAAGTCGAGTCGAGAACTCGGTGGTTCCGTCCAGATTCATGTGATAGAGGTCACCAAACAGCGATTTGTCATCGTCCATATCGGGATACACGATAACGGGAACGTCATAATTGGCTCCGAGCTTTTCTAGTTGGCGTTCAAACCGGTCAAGGTCGCCTTGGCCGTCCGGCAGCAGCGGAGCGAGCTCCTCGTTCATGGTCGGCATTCGCACAATCACGACTTGATCACCGAGGGATTGGGCGTCTTCGATGATGGATCGCACGGCGAGGTCTTCGGCCCCACCGACCGAAAAGTCAACGAACACTTTTGTCGTCAGCTCTTCGATGCCCTCGGGACTCGGGTCCACAAAGGCGTTGTTGTCCCAGCCGGTGTATCGACCCTCGGGCGTGAGTACGGTCGGTGGCCACCCCGGGACCCTTCCGGTCACCAGGAACCTCGCCACCTTTTCTGGTTGACGAAGCCGCGACCGGATACGAACGAACGCCGAGTACCGACCAATCTGCCGTTCGAGCGATCCCGAGGTGAACTGCCCGTAGAGCTCGAGACGACCCGCCGACGGAAGATACGACGTCAGGTCAAACGGGATGCCAACATTCCTGTCGTTGTAGTCGCGCACTGAGATCCCGATCACGACCACTGACGGACACAGATCGGGATACACGAGATCACGCATCCAGATCTTCCAGGTACTCGGCGTTGTCGACGGGATTGCCGAGTTATAGCCCGAATCGAATCGGCTGTTGGCAGCCACCAGGCCCGGGTCAATCCCGGCATTGACCACCGACGATCCAACGAAGACCATATCCACCTCGCCTGCCGCGGCGATCTGATCGGCCTTGTCCTGGGTGAACTGGGTATCCCAGACCAACTGGCCAGGGATGTGGGGTGCCAGCAGGCGGGCGGCACCCTCCAGGAGAACCACCACAACCAAGAACCCAACGATGAGTGAACGCCGCATCAGAATTGGAAGTAGAGGAAGGGGACAACTTCTTGACCGGAGAACAGCACGATAGCCATGAAGAAGGCACCGTAGACAACTCCCCTGGCAAACGCCGGGATCGTGACGAAGCCATCGTGGCGGCCGGTTCGACGCTGAACAAGATCAATGAAGAGAGCGGCCAAAGCTGCTGGAACGAGGAGCGCTAACCCGGCGAAAGGTATTCCATCTGCCGCCCGAAACCCGAGAATACCAACCAGAACGTCCCACGCCTGTGTGAACGAATCCGCCCGGAAAAAGACCCACGACAGCGCGACCAGGTGAAACGTCGCCACGATCGCCGGGACATCACGCCAGGTTGGAGGATCCATTTCGGACTTGGGAGACCGATGTCGAAAACGGCGATGAACAGCCAGGTACAAGCCGTGCAAGCCACCCCACACCACGAACGTCCACGCCGCTCCATGCCAGAGACCCCCGAGGAGCATGGTGATCATCAGATTTCGCTGCGTAGCGACCGCCATACCGCGACTCCCTCCCAGCGGGATGTACAGGTAATCCCGCAGCCAGGTTGACAGAGAAATGTGCCAGGTTCTCCAGAAGTGCGTGATGTTGCGCGACAAATAGGGTTGGTTGAAATTGACCATGAGGTCGATTCCCAGCAAGCGGGCCGACCCGCGGGCAATGGACGAGTACCCCGAGAAGTCGCCGTAAATCTGGAGACTGAACGCGTAGACCGCCACGAGTAGCTGCATCCATCCTGCGGTCCCAGCTGCATCAAACGCCTCCTGGACGTAAGGAGCGAGGGCGTCGGCGATCACGACTTTCTTGAAGAGGCCGACGAAGATCAGCAGTAGGCCTGAGCCGAGTTCGCTGGCCGCCACCTTGGGACGATCGGTGAGGAACTGGGGCAGTAGGTGCTTGGCTCGCTCGATTGGCCCGGCCACGAGTTGCGGGAAAAACGCCACAAAAACCGCAAAACCCAGCAAGTTGTTCGTCGGCTGAATCTCACGCCGATAGATGTCAATCGTGTAGGACATGGTCTGAAACGTGTAAAAACTGATTCCGACCGGCAGCACGATGCGCAGGGTGGCGAAGTCGGCTTCAAGGCCGAGGCCAGCTAACAATTCGCCAGCCGATTCGGCAAAGAACCCGAAATATTTGAAGAAGCCGAGGATTCCCAGGTTGACGGCCATCGACGTGATCAAGAGGCGTTTTCGCACGACCGGGTCGTCCGAGGCCCCCATCCGTTTTCCAACGACGAAGTCAACGATGGTCGAGATCCACAGCAACGACAAGAATCGCCAATCCCAGAAGCCGTAGAAGAGGTAGGAAGCAGCGAGGAGCAGGAGGTTTTGTTCCCGCCGCTTCATGACCCGGTATAGCGCGAAAACGACCATCAAAAGGATCGCGTACTGAACACTGTTGAAGGCCATGAGGTGGGCACATTAGTGCTCAGGTGCTCAACATTGACCCCGGCTCGGGCATGGCTTCGATACACTCAAGGGAATGGTCAAGCTCGCAACCGAATCCAAGTACCAGGGATTGCTCGACGAGCTAGTCCGCAGCGGCGCCGCTCCCGGTGCTGCGCTCGGCATCGTAACTCTCACGGGCGAGATGATCCTGGCCACCTCGGGTGTCCGGTCTCTGATCGACCCGACCCCGATCCGCAGCGGCGATCACTTCCACCTCGGATCCTGTGCCAAGGCCATCACCGCCACGGTTGCAGCGCAGCTGGTCGAAGAGGGGCTCATTAACTGGTACGAACCGCTCAGCAACGTCTGCGATCTGCCCACGACGGCGTCGATCGGACAGCTGCTTGATCACACGGCCGGTTTGCCCTCCTTCGAGGAAGAACGCGAGCTCGTCGGCATGCCCGACTTGCCCAAAGACCCTGTTGAGAACCGGCGGGCTTTCACCGAATTCGTTCTTGCCCACGAGGACATCACCGAGCCGGGGAACCAAACTCGATACTCAAATGCCGGATATGCCGTGGTCGGTACGGTGATAGATATGCTTACCCGGTCGAGCTGGGAGCAGGCCGTCCGGCAACGAATTTTCGAGCGGCTCGACCTGGCCGCCGGATTTGGTTGGCCGGCGGCTTGGCGGGCAGCCAACCCGTGGGGCCACCAACTCATCGATGGGCAGTTGGTTCCTCACGCGCCCGACGGGCCTTACCAACTGGAACCCTGGATCGCCCCGGCCGGCGACATCCACATGTCGTTTATGAGCTTCCTGCGCTGGCAGCACGCCAACTTGGAGGCCCTATCGTCAGGCTCAGGTAGTTTGATGCCCCGGGTCATCCGCACCGTTCACGAAAATGGCTACGGCTGGGGACGCCAGCAGTTTGCCGGACACAACATCAGCGGCCATACCGGGTCGGCCGATACCTTTTTTGCAGCAGCCATCATCCTGCACGACATCGGCATGGGCGTTGTGGTGACAACCAACGCTACGTGGGAACATTGTGAACCTGCCACGCTTGAACTCTTAAAGGAGATCGTCCGGGACCTTTGACATCCCGCTACGATTCCCAGCCATGGCCTCAGCCCAATTCTCACACACCGTTACGTCCGGCGCGTCGAATCTCGATGACGCTTGGGCTGGGCTGCAGGATCCCGCGACGTGGGCTACGATCGCCGGCATCCGCGAGGTGAGCAACCCGCAATTCGACCAAGGTGGCAACCTCACCGGCTATCTGTTCACTGCCGTCGTGGCCGGAAAGGACTATGCCGGCAAGGCTGAGGTCCGTTTGTCGTCACGGCCAACCGATATGGTGGTCTATATCTCCACCTCGGAGATCGCTGGACACATCCAAGCCTCGTTGGCACCAAGCGCAGGTGGCGTACGGGTGACGGTGGGCCTCGACCTGCAGACGAGAGGGTTGCTATCGGGGATGATGTTCCCGCTGATTACCGGCGCTATCCGTTCGGGTCTACCCGACCAGGTTGACCAGTTCGCCTCGCACCTGACTCCGGCGCGACCTGAAGTCTGACCAGAACTAAACCGTCTTAGCTGTCGTCTTCGTCGGCGCCCTTGTTCGGGTTGCCGCCCTTGCCCCAGCCATTTCCGTTGTTGCTTTTTTCGCCAGCAACCTTGCTGAGACCTCTGGCGGCTGCCGAAACTGCCTTGCCATGTTCCTTGCCGATCCCAGAAGGGGACTCGCCTGCCGCGAGCGCTGCCAACACTTTGGCCGCATTACCGCGTCCCAACGCCCGGCCATTGCCGTTTCCGCGTTCCTCGGCGGCTTTGACGGCTTGGGCGGCCCTCTCCAGCCCAGACTTCTTCCCCTCGCCAGACTGGGCCGCCTGGGCAGTCTCATTGGCGATCTGAGCCGATCGAACGGCGGCCGTCCTAGCAATACCGACCAGGTCGGCGCCTTCCTGGGCGAGCGCCACAGACGGGGCAGCAACCAGTGCAGCGCTCAACATGAAAGTGGCGATCCGCTTCGTACTTTGGGTCATTGCTCAGTCCTCGATTAACTGCCGGTGCTCGGGGCAAAACAATTCGAGAGATGCTCCCAGCACTCCGCCTGCGACCGCAGCCGCTGTGTCCTCACTAACAAGGTTCTCACTAACAGTGTCGCCACCACCATCAGCGTTACTCAATCCTTCGATGTAATCTACCAATATTTGGTCGATCTCGTCACCGTTGTCGAGACGAACGCAAATCACTTCGGCCGTGGCGATGAACACTTCCGGGGAGTCCAGGGCCGCCCCCTCGAACGACGTCCCGGCGAAGGCTTCTTCAAGCGTGGCGACAAAGACCGAGGCGTTGTTTGCCAACAGGTCCGGCTCGTCGATGACCACGACTGTCGTGCTGACGGACGGAGCCGAACTCGTCGAGGGTGCAGCAGATGCTGGAGATGTCGTCGCTGCGATCGTGACGACCGGCGGCTGCGTCGTGGTGGCCGCCGCCCCCGAACAGGCCGTAAGGATGAGGACCAGCGCGACAGATCTCAAGGGCATACCGATGTATCGGACCAAGCGGACCTCAGCCAGAGAGATTTCTACGCCTACGCCTCGGCTTCGGCGGCGGCCAACGCCGCGGCAGCTTGGCGAGCTGCATCAGCGTCACCCTCTACGATCTCGGCCCGATCGGTCAGGAGCGTGACCTGATTGTCGAGGACCTGGATGAAGCCACCGTGGACGGCAATCGTGGTCTTTTTCCCGTCTACGCCTTCGACATGGACCGCTGCCGTCACGAGCGCCCCCATGGTCGCTTCGTGTCCGGCCATGATGCCAATTTCGCCGTCAGGGGTTCTTGCCACGATAAACGTCGCTTCCCCTGACCACAGCGTGGCCTCGGGAGAAACGACGTCGACGCGGAAGCCGGCAGCCAACTTAGGCGCCTACCTTCTCCATGTCCGCAGCCTTGGCCATCACGTCGTCGGCACCACCAACCATGTAGAACGCCTGCTCCGGGTACTTGTCCATCTCGCCAGAAAGGATCAACTTGAAGGATTCCATCGATTCCTCCAACGACGTGTAGATGCCTTCCTGACCGGTGAAGGCCTTGGCAACAAACATCGGCTGAGCGAGGAACCGGGTGATACGGCGGGCTCGGCCCACGATCAGCTTGTCCTCCTCAGAGAGCTCATCAATACCAAGAATGGCGATGATGTCCTGAAGGTCCTTGTAGCGCTGGAGGACCTGTTGCACCTGGGCGGCGAGATTGAAGTGTTCCTCGCCGACCACCTGCGGGTCGAGCGCCCGGGACGTCGAGTCAAGCGGGTCGACGGCCGGATAGATGCCCTGCGCCGATAGCGGTCGAGACAGCACGGTTGTCGCATCAAGGTGAGCGAACGCCGTGTGCGGGGCCGGGTCGGTGATGTCATCAGCAGGCACATAGATCGCCTGAAGCGACGTAATTGACTTGCCCTTGAGCGATGTGATGCGTTCCTGGAGGAAGCCCATCTCGCTGGACAGCGTCGGTTGATAGCCGACCGCCGACGGCATGCGCCCGAGCAACGTCGAAACCTCAGACCCAGCCTGTGTGAAGCGGAAAATGTTGTCGATGAAGAGCAACACGTCCTGGTTCTGCACATCACGGAAGTACTCAGCCATGGTCAAGGCCGACAGCGCAACCCGAAGGCGCACACCCGGTGGCTCGTCCATCTGGCCGAAGACGAGCGCAGCCTTTTCGATGACGCCTGACTGCTGCATTTCAAGGAACAGGTCGTTTCCCTCACGGGTACGTTCGCCAACTCCTGCGAATACCGAGACACCACCGTGGTGGGTGGCAACGCGGTTGATCATCTCTTGAATGAGGACCGTCTTGCCGACGCCAGCACCACCGAACAAACCGATCTTTCCACCCTCCAGGTATGGCGAAAGCAAGTCGATGACCTTGATACCGGTTTCAAACACCTTGGTCTGCGGAACGACGTCCTCAAAGATTGGCGGCTGGCGATGGATTGGCCAGCGCTCACCTGTGAACTCGAGGTCGGGAGCGTCAAGCGATTCGCCCCACAGGTTGAATATGTGACCAAGGGTTTGATCGCCCACCGGCACCGTAATCGGTCCGCCGGTATTGCGAACTTCGGCCCCTCGAACGAGACCGTCGGTACCGGACATGGCGATGGCCCTTACCCGCCCGCCGCCAAGGTGGGCCGCGGTCTCAGCGATAATTGTTTTAGTTTCACCAGCCAGCGTCAGGTCAACTTCCAACGCAAAAAGGATCTCAGGCAGACCATCGGGCGGGAACTCAACGTCCACGACCGGTCCAGCTACTTTAATAATACGGCCGACGCTCTTTACTTCTGCCACGCTGCCTACTCCTTCTGCTTTTTCATGCCTGGCTGAGCGCTTCAGCGCCGCCAACAATCTCGGAAATCTCTGTTGTAATTTCTGCTTGCCGGGCCCGGTTGGCGCGCTGGGTCAGCGCCCTGATCAGATCCTCAGCATTGTCTGTCGCTGCCTTCATGGCTCGCCGACGAGCTGAGTGCTCCGAGGCCGAAGCCTCCAGCAACATCGAAAAGATCGTCGCCTCGACGTAACGGGGTAGCAAGCGATCGAGAATCTCACCGGGCGAAGGCTCGTATGAGTAGTCAACCGCAGCTGATGGCTCGCCGTCGGAGTCGGCCCCGATTTGAGCGATCGGCAATAACGCCGACAGCAAGGGCTCCTGGGAACCAGCCGACTTGAACCGCGTGAAGACGGCATCGAGCGAATCGATCGTTTCGCTGGCGTAGGCGTCCATAACCGCATTGGCGATCGCCCTGGCATCGCCGTAACCCGGAGCGTCGGTGACGCCAAGAAACGCCCGATCGACCCTGTACTTGCGATACTCGAAATAGGACTTAGCCTTCTTGCCAACCGCAAAGAACCGGACGTTCTTTCCTTGCTCCAGGTACTCAAGCGCCCGGCGTTCAGCGATACGAATCACCGTGGATGCGTAGGCTCCGGCCAATCCGCGATCCGAGGCGATCACCAGTATGCCAACCGTCTCCACGTCCCGATTTTCCAGGAGCATATGGGAGGCGCCGCCCGATGCCCCACTCACGTTGCTGATCACCTCGACCAACTTGTTCGAATAGGGCTTTGACTGATTGACCCTGGCGGTGGCCTTCGGAATCCGAGAGGCTGAAATCAGCTCCATGGCGCGCGTGATCTTCATGGTCGACTGGACGGATTTGATCCGCCGTCGGGTATCACGAAGTTCAGCGCTAGCCACTTAGCTACTCCCCGCGGGATTCTTTGAAGGCGTTGATAGCTGCGTCCATGGCATCGGACTCAGGGAGCTTCCCGGTTTCGCGAATGGTGTCGAGCAACTCGGGGTTGCGGGTCTTCACAAACGACCGCAACCCGGCGTTGGCCTTCACGATCTGTTCGACCGGAATGTCGTCAAACAGTCCGTTAGTTACGGCGTAAATCTCCAGCACCTGCTCCTCGACCGGAAGTGGCGAAAACTGGGGCTGCTTGAGCGTTTCCACTACCCGACGACCACGCTCGAGCTGGGAAAGGGAGGCGTCGTCAAGCTCTGAGCCGAACTCAGCGAAGGCTTCGAGTTCACGGAACTGGGCGAGGTTCAACCGCAGCGAACCGGCCACCTTCTTCATGGCCGAGATCTGAGCCGCGCCACCCACCCGCGACACAGAGATACCAGCATTGATGGCTGGTCGGATACCTGAGAAGAACAAGTCGGTCTCAAGAAAGATCTGTCCGTCCGTAATCGAAATCACGTTGGTCGGGATGAACGCCGAGACGTCGCCGGCCTTGGTTTCGATGATCGGCAAACCGGTCATCGAACCGCCGCCGAGTTCGTCGGACAACTTGGCACAGCGCTCAAGGAGACGGCTATGCAAGTAGAAGACGTCGCCGGGATAGGCCTCACGGCCCGGTGGGCGACGCAGCAGTAGCGAAATCTCGCGGTAGGCGACAGCCTGCTTGGAAAGGTCATCGAAGACAATCAGAGCATGCTCGCCGTTGTACATCCAATACTGGCCGATCGCAGACCCGGCATAAGGAGCGTACATCTGCAGCGCAGCAGGATCCGAGGCGGTGGCCGACACGACCACGGTGTACTCCATGGCGCCATTGCGTTCGAGCGAGGCAACCACTTCCGCAACCGTTGAAGCCTTCTGACCAATGGCGACGTAAATGCACTTTACGCCCTGGCCCTTTTGGTTGATGATTGCGTCGACGGCGACAGCCGTCTTGCCGGTCTGGCGGTCGCCAATGATCAACTCACGCTGACCGCGACCGACGGGAATCATGCCGTCAATGGCCTTGATACCGGTCTGGAGCGGCTCGCTCACCGGTTGACGCTGCACAACGGAAGGCGCCTGAGTCTCAAGCATCCGTCGTTCAGTCGTTTCGATCGGGCCCTTTCCGTCGATCGGAGCACCGAGTGGGTCAACAACGCGGCCGAGCATGGCGTCACCGACCGGGACCGAAAGAATGTCTCCGGTCTGCTTGACGGGGGAGCCTTCTTCGACGTGGCTGTACTCGCCCATGAGCACGACACCGAGGTCGGCCTCATCGATCTGCAACGCAACGCCGAGCAGACCACCAGGGAACTCGAGGAGTTCGGAGGCCATGGTGGCGGGAAGGCCTTTGACGCGAGCCACACCGTCGGCAATGGCCGTCACGTAGCCGATTGTCTCTGTTTCCAACGAAGGCGACCAGTCAGCCAGGTTCGCTTTTAGGGCCGACGTGATGTCTTCGGGATTGATCGTCATCTCTGACATCGTTACTCCTGGTTCCTATGCCTTGAGAGCTTGGCGGAGGCTGGTGAGCCGCTTCTTTACCGAACCGTCGATGACGGTGTCGCCTACCTGAGCGACGATGCCACCCAGGACGGTCGGGTCAACCACGACTTTTGGTTCGAGGGACTTGCCCGTTTTACGTTCGAGCGCACTGATAAGGCGACTTACGGTTTCGTCGTCGAGTTCAATCGCCGTCCGGATCTCCGCTACCTCTCGATTAGAAGAGGCAGCGGCGGTAGCGGCCAGGGCATCGGCGATAGCCGGAATGGAGTTCGCCATCCCCATGCCCACGATAAGAGATACGAAATTCCGAGTGAGGTCGGTGGCGCGTGACCCGAGGAGGTCGGACACAATGGCGTCCTTACGATCGGCAGGAAGTTGCGGATTGCTCAGCGCATCCCGCAGCTCGTTCGAGCTCTGAAAAGCCCGACCAATCTCAAGCAGTTCCGCCCGGACCCGGTCCAGTTCGCCTTCGCCTTTGGCAATTGAAAAAATGCCTTCAGCGTAACGGGAAATGCGATCGTCGCCCGACATGAGGGGTTAGGCCCCTTCCAAGTTGGCCAGATAGCTGTCGACAAGGCTTTTTTGAGCCGCCCGATCGAGGCTGTTACCAACCACCTTTTCAGCAAGGTCGATCGACAGATTGGCGACCTCTTGACGGGCCTCCGTCATCGCTCGGGACTTCTCACTGGAAGCGTCTTCGCGCGCCTTGCCGATAATGCCCTCGGCTTCGGTTTGCGCCTTGGCGATCAGGTCAGCTTTGACCGTGTCAGCCTGGGTGCGGGCCGCTTCGACAATCTGGTTTGCTTCAGACTTGGCGCCGGCAAGCTGCTGGCGATAGTCGTCGAGCAGGCTCTGCGCTTCGGCCTTGATGGCTTCAGCTTCCTGAATCTGTCCGGCAATTGCCTTCTGTCGGTTCTCAAGCAGCTCTTGTAACTGCGGCCAGGCGAACTTCCACATGACGACGAAGACGACGGCAAACGCAAGGATGCCACCCACGAGCTCGGGGATCGTCGGGATGAGAAGGTCGATGCCCTCTCCTCCGGCCTCTTCGGCAGCGAGGATCAATACGTCGGCGTTCATGCGGATTAAGCCAGGAAGAACAGGACGAAGCCGATGAGAGCCAACGCCTCGGTGAAGGCGATACCCAAGAACATCGTTGTCCGGACCATGCCGGCAGCCTCTGGCTGACGGGCCATGGCCTGAACGGCGTTACCGGCGAGAATCCCGATACCAACCCCTGGACCGATGGCAGCGAGGCCGTAACCAATCACGGCAAGCGAGCCGCTGATATCGCCGGTGAGGCCGGTCGCCGTAGCTTCCTGAGCCAATGCGAGTAGTTCCATTCCGTTCTTCCTTTCTAAGTGACCGTTTCCGGCCAGTACCTAAAACCTGATCAGTGTTGCGGGTTGATTGACGAATCGATGTAGACAGCTGTGAGAAGGGTAAAGATGTAAGCCTGTAGGAACCCGACAAGCAGCTCGAACAGGAAGATCGCCACGCCGACCACGAACCAGGCGGCACCGATCGATCCCCGGAGGATGCTGATGTCGCCACCGATGACGCCCAGCAGGAAGAATCCGGCCGATCCGAGGAGCAGCGCAAGCATGACATGGCCGGCCACCATGTTGGCAAAGAGCCGAACAGTGAGCGAGAACGGACGCACGACGATGGTTGAAACGAACTCAATGATCCCGACCAGCGGACGCAATCCAACCGGTACATGAGTTGGCCAAATCAAATCGGTGAAGAAGTGAATTCCTTGTTTGCGGATACCTTCAATTACAAAGATCAGCCAGGTGATGACAGCCAGGGTAAGTGGAATCGCCATTCGGGATGGATATGGGAAGTTGATGCCAGGGACCAGCTCCATCAAGTTCCCGGCCCAAATGAAGAAGAACAACGACAGGAGGTATGGGATGTACTTCACGCCTTTGGGACCGATGACATCGCGAGCGATGTTGTCCGTCACAATGCTCATCAAGCTCTCGATGGCGGCTTGAAATTTGCCGGGAACCAACTTGGGCTTGCGGAACGCAAAATACATCAGAAGGGATACAACAACGGCTCCGAGGCCGATGAACACCGGCACCGAGTTGAATTCGAAGAGGTCCAAAACGTTGGCCGGAACGCAAACCACCTCATTGGCGATGTCACATTCCTCAGCTGCCAGGATCAGTTGATCCACTCAAGTTCCCTTTCCGCTCCACGCGAGATGGCCACCGTCTCCCAGCTCAGGAGTATGAGATATGCCAAAACCGCCGTGATTCCAAATGCCATTCTGTCTAGGTCCGTGAACTTCGCTATCAAAAGCATCGAGCCGGTCAGCAGCGCCAACCGAACGAAGAAACCGAACAGAGCCGCCGCATAATAGGCAGACAACCCCAGCCGCGCCGAAATCGACATCATTGAGCCACTCACCAGAAACATGGCGACGACCACCAGACAGCCGACGGCAGACGCGATCGCTCCGTCCGTGCCTCGCAATGCCCAGAAAACGGCGATCAGAATCGGAGCCACGAATACCGCCCGCTGGACGGTGTGTTTGGCAATGACCGCCTCGACGTTTTTACCGGGAACCGCCCGGTCGGGAAGTTCAGTCTCTGGCACGCCGCCGCTCCTCTTCTTGGCGCTCACCGACGATATTGGCATATTGCCACATGCCACGGAATCCGGAATAGGAGCCGAGAACAACGAAGCCGATGGTGAGCCAGGGATCGGTACCGAGCCAGCGGTCGAGAAGGTAACCAATGAGGAGCCCACTGAGCACCGAACCGATGAGGGCACTGGTGCCCCAGCCTTCGTCCGCTGCTCCAGCTACCTCGCTGGTCACTGACCGTTTTTCCAAGTTGCTTTCCTCCGCTACGCAGTACCAACTTTGTGAATTATTTCACAAAGTTATTATTTCACAAATCCTATTAGGGCACAAGTCCCCTACCGGCAGAGCGGTAAATATGGACCGCTTCCGGCAGTCCTTAACGTAGTGGGAGCGGACCCGTCCTGGGTCCGCTCCCTAGATCGTCCTTGGTTTTGAGTCACTCTTCGTTTGAAATCCAATAGCCGACCATCAACAAGACCACGCCTAGGGCCAGGAACAGTGCCATCTTCCAGATCGTCTCGACCGTGGCAAGGTCAATGAGGAACACTTTGACGAGAATCGCCGCCATCGTGCCAATTCCGAGTCGGGTCACCGTCTTGCGATCGGTAAGACTTCCAAAGACGATCAAGCCAACAGCCCCGACGCTCCATAGTGCGGTGACGAGGGCCTGGCTATAGGAGCCGAGGTCGCCAAGCCCGACGAGAAAGCTGCCGAGATACACATAGGCAACCGCCAGGTTCCGGGCGATAGTGGCGCCCGCTTCGTCACTCCGGTCAAGTGCCAGCCCTACCAAGCCGACCACGCCGATCACGGCCAGGCGGGCCAGAGTGTCGCCGATTCCACCGGGATCAACCATCGTGGCGATACTCAAGAACCCTGCCCCGGCCAGGGTTAATCCACCGATCCACTGCAACGGATTGAGCGAGCCCTGGAACCCGATGAGGGTTATGGCAGCGCCCACCAGCGCAATAACTAGAACGGCCACGGGACCATCCAACAGCACGGTTGCGCCGGCGGTCACGAGTCCCGCCGCCACCAACCCGTGCGCTATCGCTAACGACTCCTCTCGACGGAACACCGAACCGGCCACGGCGTGCAGACCGCCCAGGGCGAAAGCGGCGATGGCCAGTGTCTGCGACTCGCCGCCATGAGCAATTGCGGCGATGAGATACACGACCGGGCCGACTGCACTAGCTCCCCACCCCAAACGGGTGTCCGTCACTGAGCCGATCTGGCGAGCCAACAGTGGCGTCACGAGGAAGGCGACGACCAATCCAACCAACATGATGTCGATTTCGAGCAGCGATGCGCCAGTGAATCCCAACTCAACCCGAATCACTTCACCGAATACGACCGCCGATGCCAGAGCGAACGTGGACCCAAAAAGAACAATCCATTCGCGAACCAGCAGAATCGTCACCGCGGCACCGAGCACCACCAGGAAATAGAACGAGTCACCTGAGCCCTCCAGCATGCGGCCTGGCACCACGAGTGGCGCCACCAGGGCACCCGCCAGGCTCGCCACGGCCAGCGGCTCAGCCTCCCACCAAAGGGCCATACCAACGCCAAGCACCGAAATCGCTACTAGCTGAATGAAGGCAATCGACGGCGTCGTCAACTCATACCAATGAAGAGCTGCATACACAGTCATGTACAGCCCGGCGACGCCGCCGCCGGCCAGCAACACCCCGAAACCTTTGCGGATCGGGACCAACCGATCTCCGAGACCCAGCATCGCCATACTTGCCGCCGCTCCCAGACCGACTCGTGCGATCGCCGTGACCCAGCCAGCTTCCACGGCGTAGCGAAACATGAAGACCAATCCGAGCAGCACGAGCGCTAGCCCGACCCGGAACAGGTTCTTGCCGGTCAGGATCGAATCCCACAGGTCGTCCTTCGGTTCGATGCGTTGGCCCGGCAGTGGTGGGGGTTGTTCGAGGGTGGTCGGTGTCACGATGTTCTCCTTGGTCGATCTCCGTTAAGAATCGACTAATCGAGGACCGCTGCCTAGGGGTGAAAC
>JAGXFS010000109.1 GCA_024637275.1 Acidimicrobiia bacterium | reverse complement strand
TCAGGGACAGACACGGAGGCCATCGTATTGCGACCAGCGGAGGATTACTACACTCCTTAGCTCGCACGGAGACTGAATGAGCCGCAACCAACGCATCATCGTCACTGCGGTCGGGGGACTACTAGCCATCGTCCTGCTCGCATTCTTGCTGACGCGTCCTGCTGAAGACCTGATCGCTCGTAACGTCATGATCGGCGATCTGCCTGTCGCGGGCCTCTCCGAAGCCGGAGCGACCGAAGTTGTCGTCGCTCGCGAAGATGCTTTGGCAGCACTACCCGTTGTCGCATTGGTTGGCGATACCCAACGAGTGGCTTTGCCCGATCAGCTCGGATTCTCCTTCGATACCGAAACGGCGATACAAGAAGCCCTGATGGTCGGACGGGAAGGCTCCGTCTTTGCTCAATTTGGATCGTGGATCAAGGGTCTGTTCGGACGCCACCAGATTGACCTGCCAGCCACCCTTGACCCCGCGGCGGCCGAGGCGGTGCTTGATGGCTGGGACGCAGAAGCGGCGACCGAATCTGACCAGGCCGGCGTCACCATCGAAGACGGTGTTCCCGTGCCGACCTATGCAGAGCCAACGACCGTGATCGTCCGGAGCGGCGCTTCCGACGCGCTCCTGGCGGGAGTGCTCGACGTGGACCGCTCGGTTGTCACGCTGGGAACCGAAACTGAGAGCATCGGAATCCCGGATGCCGCGGTCGACGAGGCCCTGGCCATCGCTCGCCAGCTTCTGGCTGGCCCGATCACACTGACCATGGCTGATCCGCCGGCCACCCTGCGCCTGTCGGCCACCGAACTGACCGACGCCTTCGTTACGAACGTTGAAGGATTGACCATCACGCCGAGTCTCGACCCGACGCTCCTCGAAACTCGGTTCGCGGAACTGCGAGAGGCGTTCGCCCAGACATTCAAGAACGCCGAGCTCGTCGTCGGCGACGATGACACCGTCAGCATCATTCCCGGTGAGACCGGCCTCCGGGTCGACAGCGACCGAATCATCGAAGCCATCCTGACTGCCGCTCAGACGCCGGACCGCAGCGGTCAGCTGCCGGTTATCGAGGATGCCGAACCCGATGTGACCGTGGCCGACCTGGAAGCTCTCAAGATCGATCATGTCGTCAGTTCCTTCACCACCTATCACGACTGCTGCGCGAACCGCGTGATCAACATCCACCTGATGGCGGACACGATCAACGGAAGCATCGTAATGCCGGGAGAAGACTTCTCGATCAACGAAACGGTCGGCGAGCGAACCCAGGAGAAGGGATACCTTCCGGCCGGCACCATCGTGAATGGTGAACTCGAGGATACATTCGGGGGAGGTGTCTCTCAGTTCGCCACAACGATGTACAACGCGATCTTCTGGGGAGGCTACACCGACGTGACGCACAAGCCGCATAGCCTCTATTTCTCGCGATATCCCGAGGGAATTGAAGCAACCCTCGACTTTCCTTCGATCGACCTTGCGTTTCGCAACCAAACTGACGGCGCGTTGTACATCAAGACCGAATACACCGACACCTCTCTGACGATAAAGATCCTCGGAAGTAACGGCGGTCGGACCGTAGCTGGCGAGCAGCGAAATGGATCGACGAACCTGACAGTGGTCTCGGAGGGTGACGCCGCTATGGCAGTACGGGTTTCGGCCACGGTCTCAGACCGGTTTGGGTTCACATCGCCGGACACCGTATATCAAGGCAACCCCGAGATCGAGCCGGGAACGTCCGACACGATTCAGTCGGGCCTCGAAGGTTGGTCGGTCACGGTTACCCGAGTTCTTACCCAACCCGACGGGACCACCACCTCGCAGGAATGGGTGGCACGGTACCGATCGCGGCCGGTGATAATTGAAGTTCACCCCTGTGATATCCCGAAGGGCAATGACGGTTACACGGGCAGTCCTTGCCCCACGACAACGACCACCTCGATTACGGAAGAAACCACAACGACCACTGTGGCTCCGACGACTACCACGGCCCCATAAGGCCGCAACTATTCGGCCTGCGGTCCTTTGTTGGCGTCGTAGACAACAAAGAAGTCGCGGATAGCGCCAGAGACGGTGTCCAGGGCATCTTCATCCCACCCGGCCGGACGCTCCACTGACACCACGTTCGAGTACACGTAGACGTTGGAGAGTACGCGATCTTCGGCAAACAACCTTGCCGCGAGAAGGGCCGGAAACGTTACTCCCGCTCCTGCCTGAGCGCCGGAGGAGAAAGCTTCGCCGTCCTGGCCACCGAAGGTCCGGTCGGAGTCAAACAGGGCAACCCTGCCGATAACCGTTGGTGGAGAAACGTTGATTGTCTGGCCCATGATTACTCCTTCGTGCTGCGCAACTTTAGCGCCGCCGGTTTGAAGCTCTACCGCGTTCGCCTATGCGGTGCAACTTCATCAAGTTCGTCGAGGCTTGCTGATTGGGCGGCGTTCCCGCGACCATCACGACACCCTGACCTACTTCGCAGGTACCGTCCTTTTCGAGGTACTTCTCGGCGCTTGCCAGCATGAGGTCGGTCGAGTCACGCCGCTCGATCATTTCTGGTCGTACCCCCCAGTATGCCGCCATCCTTCGATAGGTACTCGGATCGGCGGTGAAGGCCACAATGTCAGCTGCGGGTCGGTACTTGGACAACAGACGAGCGGTGCTGCCTGATTCGGTAAAAGCTGCAATGACCTTCAGGTCCAGGTTCTCGGATGCTTCCACTGCTGCTTTGGCCGTCGCCGAAGCGAAAGTCCGGTGGGACTCAAGGAAGTCAACCGACTCAGTGACGGTCTTCTCTGCCTCCACGCAGATGCGGTCCATGTATTCGATTGTCTCGACCGGATACTTACCGATCGCCGTTTCCCCCGACAGCATGACGCTATCGGTCCCGCTCATTACGGCGTTCGCGACGTCGGTGACCTCGGCTCGGGTCGGACGGGGCGAGTTCGTCATCGATTCGAGCATCTCGGTGGCCGTTATGGACAGACGGCCGGCCGCGTTGGTCCGGTTTAGGATGTCCAACTGAACTCTTGGCAGGGTCTGCAGCGGTAGTTGCACCCCTAGGTCGCCACGAGCCACCATGGCCCCGAACGCCTCGCTCAGAATGTCATCGAGGTTTTCATAAGCCTTGGCGAGTTCGATCTTGGCTATGACCGGAACTCCCCCTGCGAGCTTGGCCACCTGGGCTACGTCATCACCGGAGCGAACAAACGAAGCGGCCACATAATCGACTCCGAGCGAGCGACCGAACTCCAGGTCGGCTTCGTCCTTAGGCGTGACTGAGGGTACTTTCAGCGAAGTTGCAGGAAAAGCTGCACCTTTGTGGTCGGATAGACGGCCGCCGGTGGTGACCCGGGCTAGCAGGGAATCGTCGCCGACCTGCTCTACAATTAGCCGGATGAGGCCATCGGCGAGGAGGACGTCGTCGCCGACGCCGACGTCCTCCATCAGATACTCATAATCGATCGGAACGACGCCATCAGATCCCATCTGGGATCCTGGGACAAGCCGAACGGTTTTTCCGACTATCAGCTCGATTGGTCCGTCTTCGAAGACCCCCACCCGAACCTTCGGGCCCTGGATGTCCTGCAGGATCGCCACGGGTCGACCGTGGTGGTCGGCCGCTTTGCGGACCCATTCGGCCATCTGGGTGTGCGTGTCGTACTCGCCGTGAGAGAAATTCAGGCGGGCGACGTCGAGTCCAGCACCAACGAGGTCGATGATCATCTGCTGGCTCGCCACCGCCGGTCCCATGGTGGCGACGATCTTGGTTCTGCGCATTGCGACACCCTACTCCAGTTCTCGCCGGCCCTTGATCCGCGTTAGTCTCCCGGTATGAGATTTGGAGCATTTGTACCTCAGGGCTGGCGGTTAGATCTGGCCGGCATCGACCGATCAGACCATTGGCCAACCATGCACAACGTGGCAACCTCGATCGAAGCCGCCGGCTACGAGTCGTTGTGGGTCTACGACCATTTTCACACGGTCCCCCAACCTACCCAGGAGCCGACCTACGAGGCCTGGACTCTGATGGCCGCTCTCGCCGCTACGACTTCGACAGTCCGGCTCGGGCAGATGTGTACCTGCAACTCGTACCGTCCCCCCGCCTACCTGGCCAAAGTGGCGGCGTCAATCGATGTGATCTCGAATGGTCGGTTGGAAATGGGCATCGGCGCAGGCTGGTACGAGCACGAGTACATCGGTTATGGCTATCCGTTCCCCAAGCCGTCGATTCGCATCGGGCAGTTACGCGAAGCCGTAGAGATGATGCGCGCCTTGTGGACAGAAGACGAGGTCGATTACGCCGGGGAGTACTACCAGCTGAGCGGCGCCATCTGCTCGCCAAAACCAGTCCAGGAGCCCCATATCCCGCTGTGGATCGCCGGTGGCGGCGAGAAACTCACGTTACGCGTTGCGGCCCAACACGCCAGTTACACCAATTTCGGCGGCTCGCCTGAAGAGTTCATGCACAAGTCAGAGATCCTCGCCAAGCATTGCAGCGAGGTTGGGACTGATTATTCGGCAATTGTCCGATCTAGCAACCTGAACATCATCTGTGCCCCAACCGAGGGCGAAGTCGCCGAGGGTATCGACCAGGCGGTCGCCCGATTGGTACCCCTGGTGGGCGCAGAAGTTGCCGAAAGTGCCCGGCGCAACGTCGAGCCGATGTCGGGCACCCCCGACCAGATCCAGGAGAAGCTCAAGCCGTGGATCGATGCGGGCGTTGCCTACATGATCATCAATTTCCCCGACGCGGCCTACGACACATCTGGCCTGGAGCTCTTTGCCAGCGAAGTGGCTGGTTTGGAAAAGAGCTAGAAGACCCGATTGGCATCAGTCGTCGCCGATTGGATCAATCGGCCCGATTGGCGTCAATCGGCAACGACAACCTGACCCCAAAAAGCCACATAGTCTTTGATGTTCGCAGCAGCGTCTTTGGGCTCGCGATACACCCAGGCGGTGGCGGGCGCATCAGCCCCGGGAACGGACACGTCGTAATAGCTGGCCGTACCCTTCCAATGGCAGACGGTGGTCTTGGTCGCCTCGGTGAAGTGGTCAAACTGGACTGAGGCCGGAGGGAAATAGTGATTCCCTTCAACAATGACTGTCTTGTCGCTGTGGGCAATAACGGTTCCGTTGAGGGTGGCGGTAGCCATCTGCATGCTTTCGGTTTGGTATCTCGGTAACGCCCCAACCGGTGTCCACTATTCCCGCCTATCCGAGGGGCTAGGCGTTGAGAAACGCCACTAACGTCTCCACATGCTGATCGGTATTCCCATTCGGAGCTTCGCCACCGCCAAAGAGCGGCTTTCCGAGCATCTCACTCCCCCACAGCGCCGGGAGCTCGCAATCCAAATGGCCGACCACGCAGTAACCATCGCATCCACCGTGTCCGATGTGATAGTTGTTACCGGCGATCGGGACGTACGGCAATGGGCAGGAGGGCGATCCCTCCCGACCCTCGACGATGGTGGATCGCTCGACGGGGCAGGTCAAGCAATCGTCAGGAACGTCGGGGATGCGGCCTGGGGGCTACTCCACGCCGACTTGCCAATGATTTCAACGGCTGATCTCAAGTCGGCGCTGGCCGGGTTCGGTGACCGGGGATGCGCAATCGCTCCGTCGTGGGACGGCGGGACCAGCCTCATCATGTCTCACGGAACTTTCGCATTCTCTTACGGACCGGCCAGCTTCCAACGGCATCTCAAGCAACGACCGTGGGCGGCGGTCATCATGCGAGCAGGACTCGCTCTCGACGTCGACGAGCCGGAACACCTCGATTGGATGCGGGACGTTAAACTCAAACTATGACCACGAATATCTACTCTCCCGCCCGTTCGTTCGATCCGGAGGAGACGCTTCCCACTCCGGCACGAGCCTTGACGATCGGCGCTCATCCCGATGACGCCGAATTCGGGGCAGGGGGCACCCTGGCCAAATGGGCAGCCGCGGGCTGTCACATCACGATGCTGGTGGTCTCCGACGGATCCAAGGGCACCTGGGATCCAGACCTCGACCCGGAGCTACTGATCGCCTCCCGGCAAGCAGAGCAACGAAGCGCCGCCGATCAGCTCGGTGCTAGGGACATCGTGATGCTCGACCATATCGACGGGGAAATCGAAAACTCGGTGGCCTTGCGGCAGGAGCTGAGCTTCTGGATCCGAACGACGCGCCCCGACGTGGTTCTGTCCCATGATCCCTGGAAGCGCTACATGCTTCATCCTGATCATCGGGCTACCGGCATGGCCGCCATCGATGCGATCGTGGCGGCCCGCGATCATCTGTTCTTTCCGGACCAACTCAGCGAAAACGTTACCAAGCACCGCCCGAGCGCAGTCTTACTGTGGTCTGCCGACGAGATCGACTATTGGGAAGACATCAGCGAATCGTTCGACACCAAGATCGCTGCGCTTCTTGAGCACTCGACCCAGGGGCCAACGACCATGGCGAGTGCCCAGGAGAACGACCAGGCCCGCGCCGAATTCGTGACGAAGCTGCGCGTTTGGTCGGCCAGCATGGGTGAGCCGGTAGGGCTCACGGCCGCCGAGGGGTTTAAGCGACTCTCGCCGTAACGTCTAGTAAATAGCTTGGGACGTTTCTGGGTCGAAGAAGTGCAACTTCGCCGTGTCCACAGCCAGTCGGATGTCGTCACCCAACGCCGGTGCAAAGTCCGGGTTGATGCGAGCCACAAATCTGGTGGTGTCGCCAAGCGTCGACTCGTCGGCGCCTTCATCGGCAAGTAGCTCCCGAATGTCTTCGGTCACGACCGGTCGGGAGTCATAGGCAAAATGGACAAATGCTTCCGAGCCGAGCTGTTCCACCAGTGACACCTTCACCGGTACGTCGCCTTCGGCACCGATCGCCGCGGCGGCCTCGAATGCTTCGGGGCGGATCCCCAGCACAATCCGCTTGCCAGCGTAGGCGGCGAGCCCGGGCCGCGATGAAACATTCTGGCTGTTAAGGCGCAAGACGCTGTCCCCGAACGTGACCGTCAAACCATCACCCGAGTCGGCAAGGTCGGCATACACCAGGTTCATCGCCGGCGACCCAATAAAACCTGCGACAAAGAGATTTACCGGCTCGTCATAAAGCTCACGAGGACTCGCGGCTTGCTCAATGACGCCTTTGCGCATGACCGCTACCCGGTCGCCCATCGTCATGGCCTCGACCTGGTCGTGGGTGACATAGACGGTGGTGGTCTTCAGACGGGCATGAAGCTGGCCGAGTTCTGATCGCATTTGAACCCGCAGCTTGGCGTCAAGGTTCGAGAGGGGTTCATCCATGAGGAAGGCGGCCGGTTCGCGCACGATTGCGCGACCCATGGCTACCCGCTGGCGCTGACCACCCGACAGGGCCTTTGGCTTGCGTGGGAGGTATTCGGTGATCTCAAGGACCTTGGCGGCTTCCTCGACACGACGGTTGATTTCATCCTTGGGCATCTTGCGCAGCTTCAGTCCGAACGCCATGTTGTCAAAAACCGTCATATGCGGATAGAGGGCGTAGTTCTGAAAGACCATCGCAATATTGCGGTCTTTGGGCGGAATGTCATTGACGACCGTGTCGCCAATCTTCATCGTGCCTTCAGTGATGTCTTCCAGGCCGGCAATCATACGGAGTAGGGTCGATTTCCCGCAGCCAGAGGGACCGACGAGAACCATGAACTCTCCATCGTTGATCTCGAGGTTGACATCGGTCAGCGCCCGAGTGCCCCCCTCGTAGATCTTTCCGATCCCTTCCAGGTTGATAGATGCCATCATTCCTCCAAAAACTGCGGTCGGCCGCTTAACAAATTACCATGTTCGAGACCAGCTTGAAGGGTGAGGGTACGTGAACGGAAATGTTGTCGTAATAACGGGAGGCACAGGCAGCCTCGGGACCGCCCTCGCCAAGCGACTCGCCGCTACCGGTTCATCGCTGGCAGTCACCTACTTGATCCCCGAAGAAGCCGAAAAGTTCGAGGCCGACTTACAGCTCGAAGACTCCCGGCTGTTGCTCAAACGGGTCGACGCTACGTCAGCCAGCGGACTTACGGAGTTTATGGGACAGGCTGCCGCCAAGTTCGGGAACGTCAATGGACTGGCTGCCCTCGTGGGAGGTTGGGCAGGTGGTCGCGATATCGACGAAACCGACGACGTTCGCCTGGAGCGCATGCTCGACTTGAATCTCCGGTCGGCTTTCTACGCCGTCCGAGCCGTAACCCCGCTCCTGAAGGCGAATGGGTCCGGTCACATTGTCCTCGTCGGGAGTCGCGGCGCTGACGACGGACCATCCGGCCAAGCAGCCTTCAACATTGCCAAGGCTGGCGTGGCCGCGTTGGGCAGATCAGCTGCCTCCGAGCTGAGCGATTTCGGCATCAACACCAACGTGGTCCAACCGTCAGTCATCGACACGCCAGCCACCCGAAGGGCCGTCCCATTTGCGGACTATGTCAGTTGGCCAACACCCGATGAAATCGCCGCAGTCATCGAGTTCCTGCTGTCAGACGCTTCGAGCGTCATGTCTGGCGCAACATTGCCTGTCTACGGCAACACCTGATCCGGATCACCGATCTCAACCACAACGGCCGTGTAACTGTGCACGTAAGAGGTTCCGGCGACAGGTCCGATTTCGGCAGAGCTGATCATCCCGACGAGGGCCGCCGGTTGACATGCCGCTGCCACCAGGGAGGCGTCGTGGTGAGGTTGGCCGAAGAAGTGCCGTCCTCGGCCACTACAGCTAAACACCAGCATCCCTGAGCCGCCTTCCAGACCGGCCACGGCGTCATTGAGACCACTGGAAGCTGCCCGTGGATCTCGGACGTGGAACTGTACGGTCGACCCGATAGCAATCTCATCAGTAACCAGAATTGATCCGGTCGCCCGATCGGCGGCGGTCACACTGATTATCCGGTAATCACCCGGGCCCCGGTTCTCGGCGTACTCGTCGAGCGCGACACCCATCTGGAGTCCGTTGTGAACCTGCTCCTGCGTAAACTCATCGAGGTCATCTATGAGCGCTTCGATGAAGCGAACCGCAGGTATCCCAGCGATCTCTTCGACAACCCTGCCGGCCGCTTTGGTAACGGTGGCAGGCTCGCCAACCGGAGCACACCCTTGCGACACGACCGCCCGGAAACTCACCTGACCCGACAGCGCCACCGCAACTGCACCATTCGTGTAGATCTGACCATTGAGGAAGAGGACCGATTCTTCAGCAAGTGACCCGGGGACGCCACCCACCACCGGGACGGCACCAAGCGATGTGGCGAACTGGCCGGCGGGAAAGCTGTACGGATCGGCGAGGAGCAGAACCCCTTTCGTGTCGTCGGGCGTGTCGGCCCCTCCAATACCGATCCCCTCATCTGTTCGGAAGGCCACCAAACGCATCGCCGATGCCGACGCGTTGCCAAGCCAGGCAGCCCACACGACTAGCGCGGCTCCTGACTCGAACTCTTCGGATCCGGCGACGACGCCACTAGATACGGCTCCGATGCTCACGCCGGTCATCGAGGTCGCCGAGGCCAGCCGACCGGCGATGATGGCGACCGACGAACCATGATGAAACGTTGCAAAGCAAACCAGAAGATCAGGGGCTGGCGAAATGCCGGTCAGTGCTCTGCGAAGCGCCTCTTCGAGGGCATCACCAGTGGCTTGAGAGATCGATACCCCGGAACCGAACCGCATGCCAGCACGCTAGCCCGTCCTACAACCGGCGACCCGATATGTCCTGCAGTGCGTCATAGGCAGCGAACTTGTAGGCCTC
>JAGXFS010000108.1 GCA_024637275.1 Acidimicrobiia bacterium | reverse complement strand
GACATGTACGTACCGGTGACCGCCACGGCACCATCGTCCGAGTAGGTATTGGGATCAAGAAGCAGTTCTGGCTCGCCGTCCAAGCCGACCTGACGGTAGAGAATGGGTTGGTCGGCGAGGCCGTCGTTGTATCCAAACACATAGATACCCGCCCGCCCGGTTGGCACTGACCAGCGCGGAAAGTCCCAAACTTCAGTCATGCGTTTGACGAGTGCCGATCGCCCAGGGACATCGACCAAGTACGAAGCGGCGAAGTCGGATTGGGCTGCTACCCATTCCGCAATCTCCTCAGATTCGCCCTCTAGCCAGCGGTACGGGTCTGAGACCACGGTTCCGTGATAGGTGTCCTGATGGTCGATGCGGCGAGTTGCGGGATAAGACTGAGACATCGGGACATCCTAGGTACCCATGCCCTAGCCAGGCAGAGCTACGAACTCGATCGTCAACGTTACGTCTTCGCTGACGTTGGCGACGAAGGGAACGTTCGGAATCACCAGCCCGAAATCGGTCCGATTTACCAGTGTCGACGCCGCACCTTCCAGCCGTTCTTCCGACCCGGAGACGGCAACGTCAAACGTGACCGACCGGGTGATATCTCGAATAGTGAGATCGCCGGTGACCGTGAACGTGAATGAGTCCGTAGCCTCGGTAGGTAAACCATCGACGGATGTCGGTGAGAAAGTGATGAACTCGAAAGTATCGGTATCGAGAATTGCCCCGCGTACGGTCCTCGTCCGGTTACTTGAGTCCGTTGCCAGCGTCCGGGCGTTGACCACCACGTCGCCGAGAACCGAAGCGGACGGATCGTTGAAGTCGACGAGGATCTCACCCGCTACCTGATCAGTCGAGCCACCCACGGTGGTGTCGACCCCCCGCAGCTCCTCTTGAAGGGTGAAACTGACCGTCGACTCGGCAGAAGCGATTGTGTAGGTGCTCGGAGCACCTGGTGCGACCTCGGCCGATGTGGTTTCCACCGGCAGGGAATCGCCAACCGCACCACTTGTCGAGGATGTCGCAATCGGCGGAGCCGTCAACTCGGTGGAGGGAGCTTCGTTACCGTTCGAATAGAACCAGGCCAGAGCGCCACCAACGACAAGCACTCCGACCGCGATAGCAACAACAACGACGCGTTTCATAACGACTCCCTAACAAGCTTTGGTCACTAGATACGTTTCAGATCACGATCCGGTTCGATCAGACTAGAAGTAGCTGTCGCCTATGTGGCAGTAGCTCACGTGTCACGGAATCGACGAGTGCTTCACCAACCACACCAGATCAGCGATCGCTCACCGTGGACCGTTCGACAACCGTGAGCGAAAGGGGAACGTCATCGACATCGGTCCCATCGAGGAGACTTAGCAAGGCCGCAGCCCCGAGTTTTCCCGACTCGAATAGTGGTTGGCGAACTGAGGTCAGCCCGACATAGGGGGCAAGTTCGACGTCGTCGAAGCCGATCACCGAGATGTCTTCAGGAACCGATAGCCCGTGGGCCGCAACCGACTCGAGGACTCCGAACGCCAGGGTATCAGAGGCTGCAAAGATCGCCGTCGGCCGATCCTCGAGTGATAGAAGTTCGCGGGTCAACCGGTGTGCCACCTCGCGGCCAAACGGGCCAGTCTTGATGTACTCAGGTTGCACCCCGAGACCGGAATCAGCCATGGCTTGTAGGTAGCCGAGCCGGCGATTGGTCGACGATCGGAACCCGAGCTTCTGCTCATCGTCATCGCCGACAAACCCGATGGCCCGGTGACCTCGATCGAGCAGGTACTGAGTCGCCAACTTGCCGCCCGCAACGTCGTCCACCGTCACCGATGGCACTCCAGGTAGCGCAACGTCAATCGCCACCGTGCTCACTTCGGCCGACCGCAATTCGGCAATGGTCACCTCCGACAATGGCAACGAGATCACCATCAATCCAGCCGGCTTGGATCCACCGACGATCGCCGCGATTGCCTGGTCCCGCTGCTCCGGCGTGTCGGCAACCCTAAGCGTGACCTCACGACCCGACGACCGAAGCGCTTCAACCACTCCCTGGAGGCGGGCGTTCACGGATGCCGACGTCAGGAACGGGACGAGTACGCAAATAGCGTCGGTGCGGCCCATGGACAGAGACCGGGCACTCTGGTTGGGCGAATACTCCAGCCGTTCGATCACCTTGAGAACCCGGGCACGGGTATCAGGAGCTACTCGCTCACGGCCGTTGATAACCCGTGAGACAGTGCCTACCCCGACGCCGGCCTCACGCGCCACGTCCAGAATTGTGGCCACCGATCGTCCCTCCCTCGAGCATTCTGGAACCGCTTCCAGAACGGATTCGCTGACCCTATTACCTGGTGGGGGTCTGCGTCAACCCGCCATCATCGAGGAGTTAGTCGCTCGGCGAGATACCCGTCGAGCTGATCCAGAGACACGCGATCTTGTTCCATCGAGTCCCGATCACGAACGGTGACGGCCGAATCGTCGAGGGAATCGAAGTCGTAGGTAATGCAATACGGCGTGCCGATTTCGTCCTGGCGTCGGTAGCGACGACCGATCGCCTGCGTGACATCCATTTCGAGTTCGTAGGTACGGCGGAGCCGATCGGCCAACTGCGTGGCCGGTTCAATCAGTTCTGGCTTCTTCGATAACGGAAGCACCGCTAGCTGATACGGAGCCAAACGGTGATCCAGGCGCATGACGGTGCGGGTCTCGCCGTTGACGGTCTCCTCGTCGTAAGCATCAATCAGGAAAGCAAAGGTGGTCCTGGTCGCCCCGGCGGCTGGCTCGATCACATGCGGGAAGAATCGCTCGTCGGCTTCCTGATCGTAATAGCGCAGGTCCTCACCGCTGTGCTCGGCGTGCTGACGTAGATCGAAGTCAGAGCGGTTGGCGATCCCTTCCAGCTCGTCCCATCCCCAGGGAAAGGCGTATTCAACGTCTGCCGTAGCCGCCGAGTAATGGGACAACTCGTCATCGTCATGGGTCCGGATGCGAAGGTGGTCCGGGTGCATCCCCAGCTCGGTGTACCACTCATGACGGGTCCGCAACCAGTAGTCGTACCACTGGGCGGACTCTTCCGGACGGCAGAAAAACTCCATTTCCATCTGCTCAAACTCACGAGTCCTAAAGACAAACTGTCCGGGGGTGATCTCGTTCCGAAACGACTTACCGATCTGGGCGATACCGAACGGCAGCCGGAGCCGCTGGGTACGGCGCACGTTTTCATAGTTTATGAAAATGCCCTGGGCGGTTTCCGGGCGAAGGTACACGAGATTCTCATCACTTTCGATGGGACCGAGATGGGTACGCAACATCAGGTTGAATTGTTTGGTTTCGGTGAACTGACCCTTCATCCCACAGGTCGGGCATTGGTCAGCATTGTCGAGTTTGTCGAGGCGATGACGGGCATTGCAGTTGCGACATTCGACCATCGGGTCCGTGAACACCTCTTCATGCCCGCTCGCTTGCCAAACCTGCCGGGATTGCAGGATGGCCGAATCGATCCCGACCACATCGGACCGATACTGCACCATTGACTTCCACCATTGGTTCTTTACGTTGCGAAGCACGGCGTTGCCGAGGGGGCCGTAGTCGTAGGCCGATCGGAGTCCGCCGTAAATCTCCGAGGACTGGAAGACGAACCCACGGCGCTTTGAAAGGTTCACGATTGTATCGAAATCAGCTGGCATGAAGATCCTCGTTGCGAACCGGCATGTTAGGCCGGACCAACAGGCACTCCTGCCGGTTTAGGCCGTGCCGAAGCGGCCGCCGCTTAGGCCGTGCCGAAACGGCCGCCGTTTAGGCCGTGCCGAAGCGGCGCACCCGGCTTTGGTACTCCACTACCGAATCAACGAGTGCCTGAGCTCCGTAATCGGGCCAGAGGATGTTGGGAAAGACCAGCTCGGCGTAGGCGGCCTGCCACAGAAGGAAGTTGGATATCCGATGCTCACCCGACGACCGGACGATCAGGTCTGCATCTGGCATTCCGGGAATGCCCATCAAGGAACCGATCAACGGCTCGTCGATCTGATCTGGCCTGAGCTGCCCTTCCGCCACTAGCTCGGCCGCGCGCCTCGCCGCGCGGGCGATGTCAGCACGGCCGCCGTAATTGAACGCAAACACCACATGAAGCGTGTCATTGTTGGCCGTGACTGCCTCGGCATCGGCCATGATCTCACGGTTGCGGTCGGGGACGCGGGGGTCGTCAAGTAGGCCCATGAAATGCATAGCAACGTTTTTTTCGTCGAGCTCATCACGCCGGCGTTCCAGGATGTCCCGATTGAAGAACATGAGGAACTCAACCTCGCTCTCGGACCGGCTCCAGTTCTCGGTTGAGAAGGTGAAAGCTGTAAGCCAGCCCACCCCGAGCGCCAGTGCTCCATCGATCGCCGAAAACAGGGCGGCTTCCCCGGCGGCATGGCCGGCGGTTCGCTCTAACCCCCGTGCCTCGGCCCAGCGTCCGTTGCCGTCGAGGATCAGGCCGATATGGCCGGGGACGTTCGTCAGGTCAACCTGACTAAGATCTAGATCCTCTAAGCCTGCGACTTCGGTCATTCCTGCATAACCGACATCGACACGATCTTGCGTTCGAGGTGATACTCAAGAAAGCGTCGAGTTACGCCCAGTGTCTCGGAAGGGGGTACTGCCGACGGTTGCGGGAGGTTCTGGATATCTGAGTCGGCGAGCTCTGCCAGGCGGGCCGTGACGCCGTCGCGCAGCTTGTAGGCACCCGACGGTGCGCACGAGCTACAGACCACTCCCCCGGCATCAAAGCTGAACCGTTCGGCCGATGAGGCGCCACAACCGGCACATGATCTGAGCGCTGGAGCCAGGCCCAATACGCCGGCCACTTTGAGCATGTATACCGTCATGAGATCGGCGCCGCCAACCCCGTCATTGAGAGCCAGTAGGCCCCGATGCAACAGGAGAAGTAACCCAGCACTCGCTTCGTCTTCCTGGGCAACCGCGTCAGCGACCTCCAGCATTGTCGAAGCTTCGACAAAACGATCAAGATCGGTTCGGATATTTGGATAACTCTCGATCGTCTCGACCTGGGTGATCGTATCGAGGTTACGGCCCTCGTACAACACCAGATCGACGTGCATAAACGGCTGTAATCGCCCACCGAAACGGCTCTTGGTTTTCCGGACTCCCTTCGCGACCGACCGGACTTTGCCGTTGGTAGCGCTCAGGAACACGATGATGTTATCTGCCTCGCCGAACGCGTACGTTCGCAGGACGATTCCCTGATCGTGTTTGAGTCCCATGACTATTCAAACCCGAAGCGGTCAAGAATATTCGGTCTCTGTTGCCAGTCTTTTTCGACCCGAACTCGGAGATCGAGATAGATCGAGGTACCAAATAGCGTTTCAAGCTCCGCTCGCGATTCAGCACCGGCGGTTTTCAACAATTCTCCACCCTTGCCGATGATGATGCCCTTCTGCGAGTCACGCTCCACGATCGCTTGGGCATCGATGTAGAGCGTCCCGTTGGCCCGCTCCTCCATTTCCCGGACCCTGACTACGAGCGAATGGGGCAGTTCATCGCGCAGTCGGTCCAGGAACTTTTCACGAATGATCTCGCCAACCACCATGTGTTCCGGTTGGTCAGTGGTCGCATCGGACGGGAAAAACATTGGCCCATCGATGAGCCGTTCAACGATGGCATTGCTCAGCGTATCTATGGCTTCACCGGTTGTAGCCGACGTGGGAACGTATACATCGAAGTCCCACTCGCTGGCTTCGGCGAGGCGCTCGGCGACTGCGGCCGGTTTGGCTCGATCGACCTTATTGATGACGCATAGGACGGGCGATCCGCTCGCCTTGGCTCGTTCGGCAACCCGGCGGTCTCCCGGCCCAACCGGGGCAAGAGCGTCGAAGACGACGACCACGCAGTCTGCTTCGTTGAGCGTCCCCTGCACCATGGCATTGAGGCGCTCCCCCAGGGCTGTCTTCGGCTTGTGCAAGCCCGGTGTGTCCACCAGTACTGCCTGGGCGACGGGAACACCGTCTTCGGAGCGGGTCATCACCCCCCGAATAGTGTTGCGGGTGGTCTGCGGTTTGGTCGAGGTGATGGAGACTTTCGAGCCAACCAGAGCGTTGACGAGCGTCGACTTACCGACGTTGGGGCGGCCCACGACGGCGACGAAGCCTGATCGCATCGTCGATCAGCTCGCTTCGATCTCGGGTACGGGTTCTTCGTCGTGACGAACGACACGAACCTTGGCCACCCGCCGACCTTGTACTCGCACTGTTGTGATGGTGATGTGGCCGACGTCGAAAGATTCGCCTTCTCGGGGCACCCGGCCAGCCAGACCGAGAACCAGGCCACCAACCGTATCCCAATCTTCGGCAGGCAGGTCGACATCGACGAGTGCTCCCAGCTCGTCAACATCGAGGCGACCATCGACGAGGAGCGAACCGTCAGGGCCCGCAATGACCATGGGGTCTTCGCGATCATATTCATCGGCTATTTCCCCAACGATCTCTTCCAGCAAATCTTCGATCGTGACAATCCCCGAGGTTCCACCGAACTCATCGACGACCACAGCCATATGGGTCTGGTTGGCCTGCATGTCGCGGAGCATATCGGAAACCCGTTTGGTCTCCGGAACAAAGTAGGCGGGTCGCAAAATCTCGGCAATCGGGACCGGGCTAGCC
Source organism: Acidimicrobiia bacterium (assembly GCA_024637275.1). GTDB lineage: Bacteria > Actinomycetota > Acidimicrobiia > Spongiisociales > JAENVV01 > JAENVV01. The sequence goes on along the minus strand of JAGXFS010000108.1, from coordinate 5,734 downwards.
CCCTCGTCCATTAGCTTCAGAAGGTCTTTGGCGTACACGATCCCTTTGATGTCGTCGATGCCGTCGCCCGTAACCGGGATCCTTGAGAAGCCGTGCGTGATGATCGTGCTGAGGGCGTGTTCGGAGGTTTTGTCGACCTCGATCGTCACCATATCGGTTCGGGGAGCCATCACTTCGCGCACGAACGTCCCCGAGAAGTCGAGGATGGATGAGATGAGCCGAATCTCCTGGTGGTCATCGGCGTCATGTCCGTCGGTGATAATCTCGAGCTCGTCGTCGGCAACGATGTCATTCGCCACGTCACCGATCGATCTCGCCACCTTGAGCAGCCAGACGAAGCGGTAGGCCAGCAGCCGGGGGTGCGTTCGACCGATCGACCGAGGAACGACATCACCAACAAACACGAGAATCAACCCCGTCATTGCGAGGGCGACCGCCAACGAAACCCCGGTCAAACCGGCCATGGTCAGTGACCAGGCGGCCACCAACCCGGAGATGATGAGCAAGGCGGTGTGGACCATCCCGATCGCAGGCTGAAGCCCTGGCCGATCCTCGAGAAGTCGGGCGGCGACATCAGCCCCCGTTAATTCATGGGCGTCGTGAAGAGCGTCGGCCCGATGGGTGCGGACCAACGAAGCCAGAGCCGCCCGAAGGAGGCCAGCGACAACCAGAAGCGCCACGGACAAGACACCCGTAACAACCATCAAGGTCGGGACTTCCCGACCTTGGCCAATAAGACACGCTCGCGGCCTTCCATAAGCTCCGCATCAGCATCATTGCCGTGGTCATAGCCAAGCAGGTGCAATAGGCCATGGACGACCATGAGCGATACCTCATCATCGAACTCGCTACCGCGCTCCTGAGCATTGTTTCGGACATACGTTGGGGCGATGATGACGTCGCCAAGGGAGATCGGTGGACCGTTGGGTCGTCGCTCCGGGATTACCCCGGGCACCAGATGTTCGATGGGAAACGCCAGAACGTCAGTCGGGCCTGATCGACTCATGAATCGCTCGTTGTACTCAGCAATGATCTCGTCCGAGACGAAAAAGAGCGAGACCTCGGTCTCGTCCGAAAAGCCTTCCTCGGTGAGAACCAACTCGGCTAGCTCACAGAGGATGTCCGTACTCAGCGGATCGTCTTGCTCATCCGCCAGAAATATGTTCAAACCTCATCGCTCCTTCTGACGCCGCATCGGTATGACGTCAGGTGCATCCTCATCGGAGTCTACCGAACCCTCATCAGGCTCCGGTGAATCGGTGGGGGCAGCCAGTGCAGGCGACCCATGCGGGAGACCCGGATCGGTCGGGAAGTTCGGATACGGAATCCGTTGGTGATAGTGCCCGACGAGAGCCTCAACGAAAGCCTTCTTGACCTGGGTGAGCTCCCCGAGGGTCAGATCCGACTCAGACAGCTGGCCATCATTGACTTTTTCACCAACCACTCGTTCGACAACTTCGACAATCCGCGCCGGCGTAGGGGCTTCCAGGGAGAACACCGCCCTGGTGGCGCCTTCAAGAGCGTCAGCCATCATAAGAATCGCCATCTCTTTGGTTCGCGGTTTGTGGCCCGCATGCCGGTAGTGGTCGACGTTGACGGCGCTTTCGCCGTATAGGTCCTTGGCCTTCTGATAGAAGAAGCGCATGATCCCGTCACCATGATGGGACAAGATGCCGTCCGCTACCTCCGTGGGGATTCGATACTCCCGGGCCAAAGCGACCCCGTCGCTCACATGTTGACGAATGACCGCGGCCGACTCAGCCGGAGACATCTCGTCGTGCGGATTAGAGATCCCGAACTGGTTTTCGATGAAATGCGTGGCGTTCTGCGTCTTGCCAAGGTCGTGGTAGTACGCAGCCGCTCGAGCGAGCAGATTGTTGGCACCGATTGAAGCAGCCGCCTTATCGGCGAGGGTACCGACCATCAGCGAATGGTTAAAGGTTCCCCAGGCTCGGTCCTGGAGCAGTTGCAGCCCCGGGTGATTGCGGTTTGTAAGGTCAAGAAGACGCAACGACGTTGTGATGTCGAACGTCAACTCAAAGAAACTGACCGCCATGCCCGCCGCCAGTGCTGTCACCATCGTCACGGTTCCAGCTACGAGAGCCGACAAGCCGACCGTTTGAAGTGCCAGAGATTCGTCAACCAACGGAGTGTGGAAGAAGAAGGCCATGGCTGCCGCCGCAGCGGCTGAACCGACGGCGCCGGCCAACACTGCACTACCAAAATCGGCCCGACGTGAGATGGACGCGACAAACGGCACAGGGATAAATCCTGACAGCAGGGCATAAATCGTGTAGCCGGGATCACCGGTCGCAAGAGCTGTAATGGCGGCGGCGGCCACGGCAATAAGCACGGCCATTCGAGCATCGAACAGGATGGCCACCATGACACCAAAGGCGGCGGCCGGTACCGCGTACCCGCCGGCAACTGCGAGAACATCCATCACCGAACCAAGCGCGGCGCTGGCCCGGATAGCGAGTGCCAACATCACCACGAGTAACCCGAGCAGTGTGACCCGACGCAGCGAGGCCCACACCCCGGGGCGGAACCGCGAGATATAGAACGCCAACACGGCCATCACAACGGCGGTGGCAACCAGCAAGGCTAGATACTGCGTCGGTGTGCGGCCGAGCAGATTGAGTTCCACGATGGCGTCGTGCTGGACCTGACTGATGACCTGGCCCTTCTCGACAATCGTGGCGTCTTGTTTGTAGGTGACGAGAACGGGAATCACGCTTTCGGTGGCGGCAATCTTGGCCGCATCGGTCGTGGCCTCGTCCGCGAAACTATTGGCTTCAAGGAAGTACCCGGCGACCGCCCGGGCGGCGTCCTGGGCAGCCAGGGCTGGTTCTTGATCCATCTCGAGAGGAATAAACATTCGCTCCGAGGCGACTTGTTGACGAACTTCGTTCAGTTCACCAGACTTGATGCCATCGCGCAGCGCACTTACTGCCCGTTGTTGAGCGGCATCCTGGATGACCGGCAGTTGCGGCGCTTGACCGGCCGCGGTCCTCCAAACATCATCGGTCGCCACCCCTACGAGGGTCGCCAGGCTCGGCTGAGTGGGATCGGTATCGATCAGGTAGTCGCCTGCCAACAAGTCAACCTGCTGACTGATCGGTTGGGTGAACGGCGTGAACCCGATCGAGGCGACTTCAACCGGCGCGTCAGTGTCCGGTTCGATCACCTGGGGGTTGTTCTCGGTGGACAGGGCAAACGCCTTGGGGAACTGGGGGTCGCGGACGTCAACCTCGACGACGATCGGCCCACCAGCCGAGATACCGGTAGCCGTATAGATCCCGGCCGCGTCGGTCCGGACCCGGGTGACGACCCCGGCACTATCGGTGAAAATCATGTCGACATCGACTAGAGGCACGTCCACCTCAGGCGAGGTTTCGGTGGGTATGTCCGAATAAAACCCGTCGCCGGTGCGATCAAGGAACAGAAGACCCGAAAGGGTTACGGTCGGGACGGCCGACGTCGTCGTGGTATTTAGTTGGGTGGTTGCCGTCGTGCCGGCGACCGTGGTGGTGGGAATCGTCTCAGGATCGACCAGAGCCGGACGATCTACTTCAACGGTCAACGGTGGATCTGTTGCTACCACACTCGCCTTGATCTGCGTGAAGAGCCCGACAATGTTCTCTTCGATCTGAGCGGTTACGTTGGTGTCTTCTTTGTACCGTTGCTCCACGGCGGCGGCTGCGGCCTCTTTGGCCGCATTCGTCGCATCTGTGTCCGGGAGCGTTATCTCCTCTTCAGCGACATAACGGTCAGGGGCTACGTCGCCCGCCGCCAGGTCCATGGCCCCTGGCTCGGCGCCCAAGGCGAGCGACGCCCACACGAGCGCGGTGGTCGCGGCAATGATGCCCCAACGAACCGCAAAATTAACCGGCTTCATTGCGACCATCTTTGCTCTCATAACGTTCATAGGCGCGCACGATGTCTGCCACGATACGCGCTCGCACCACGTCTTTTCCAGTTAACCGGACAAATCCGACATCCTCGATGCCCTGAAGAATCTCTTCGGAAAGCCGCAGACCGGAATGTTTGCCCGTCGGGAGATCGGTCTGAGTCACGTCTCCGGTGATCACCATCCGCGAGTTGAACCCCAGCCTCGTGAGAAACATCTTCATCTGCTCTGGCGACGTGTTTTGCGCTTCGTCAAGAATCACAAATGCATCATTGAGCGTCCGGCCTCGCATGAAGGCCAACGGAGCGATCTCAATCGTTCCCTTCTCCATGAGCGCAGCGGTAGTTTCCGGGCCGAGCATGTCGAAAAGCGCGTCATAGAGAGGGCGCAGATATGGGTCGATCTTGGCGGCCAGGTCACCCGGAAGAAATCCGAGTCGTTCACCGGCCTCTACGGCCGGGCGACTCAACAGTATGCGACGGACTTCACCGGCGTTGAGTGCTGCGACTGCCGCAGCCACAGCCAAATAAGTCTTGCCTGTCCCGGCTGGCCCGATCCCAAAGGTCAAGGTGTGGGTCGCCAAAGCTTCTACGTACCGGCGCTGACCAGCAGTCTTGGCACGAACGATCCGGCCTGCCGAAACCTGAATCCCGGTGGACATGACCGCCGATGGACTCGGCTCACCGGAGGCGACCATATCAATGACCCGTTGGACCTGCTCGCCGGACACCGACTGTCCCGACTCGGCAACCCGTACGACTTCCTCAAGAACGGTTCGAACCAGGGTGACTTCGGCATCGGGACCTGACAGCAGAAACTCGTCGCCACGAGCGACGACCTGCACCAACGGGTAGGCCGACTCGACGACGCGTAGATGCGCGTCGTGCTGACCGACGACGGTGGGAATGAGTTCTACAGAAGGCACACGGACGCGGACCTGATTCTCAGACAAAGGGAACCTCGAAGAAGAATTCGATGGATCCACCAGTATACGCCCGCTTTCTCTCTTTCCGAAAGAACGTTACCCATCTGTGGGAAAGTTCCCTGGATACAGCCGTCGCTATATTTGATGACATGGCAACACTCTTTACCCGCATTATCGAGGGCGAGATCCCTGGCCGGTTTGTGTGGCGCGACGATCGAGCCGTGGCCTTTATGACGATCGCCCCGATCAAGCCGGGGCACGTACTCGTCGCTCCCATCGAAGAGATCGATCATTGGCTGGACGCCCCTGCCGAGCTCCGGCACCATCTCATGGATGTCGCCGCCGTGATCGGCACAGCTCAAATGACGGCCTTCCGGCCGGCCCGGATCGGGGTCATCATCGCGGGACTTGAGGTTCCCCATCTCCACATCCATGTGATACCCATGGAAACGGAACGCGACCTGAACTTCGCCAATGCCAACCCGTCGGCCACCAAGGAAGCATTAGATGAGGCGACGAGGCTCCTGCGAAGTGCGCTCGTCGGTAATCCCGATGCGGTGGCATCCTAGGACCATTGTCCTAGCGAGGAATAGGCCCAAAGGGACGCACAAAAGACGTGCCTCTGAAGCTTCCTAGTTGGAGGTTTTCTAAACGCCGGTTGCGCCTAGACGGGTGTTGCGCCGAGTTCTGAGAACATCGTGGCGATGGATTGTTCCGACTCTTGCAACAGTCCGGCCAGCACCTGGAGGTCGGACCGGCGGATAGTGAGTACCCGACCATTGAAGTCCTGACGCATGATCTGGATGGCTTTGAGGAAACGCTCGACAATCTCTGAGGAGGATTCGTCTGACTCAAGGGCATTCAGATCGATCGAGATACCACCAGAACTCCACGCCGGG
>JAGXFS010000107.1 GCA_024637275.1 Acidimicrobiia bacterium | reverse complement strand
GTTTGCCCATCCGGTGGCTTCGGCCCAGTCGGATATGATCGCGGACCCGTCGTCGAGATCAAGCGAATCAAGCTCACCTGATCGAGCGGCCGCGACATACCGGTCCGACAGGCCGTACCACTGGGCGACGTGAACGAGTTCGTGGACGAGGACTCGCCCCACCGACCACCGGGTGGCGGCTTGTGATCCCGAGAACGCGGCGTCGAGGAGATACACGTCAGGGCCTTTGGCGACGGCGATGGCAGCGCTGGCCGGATGTCCAGTCGGAACTCCCGCAGTCGAAGTCCGCACCAATTGGCGGGGCTCGGTGGTGATAGCCGCCGGGATGTCAGACGAGGCGGCCTGGATCGTTGCGACGTCAGTGGGCTGGGGGAGCGGCCCGTCTCCGACGATGGTCCAGCGCCCGGCCCGGCGTTCCCAGGCGATATCGGCCAACTCGGGCGATCCCAGAGCGGCGGCCACCACGGGGTCGTTGAGGTCGGCAGTGACGGCCGGCTGAGGACGGTCGGGGTCGGAAACTCCCACGCAGCCAGTGAGCGCCAAAACCAGGCTCGCAGAGACGACAAGACTTCTCATACGGCGTGGGTATCGGCGATATCACGCAGCGCTAGGGTGAAGGCATATCTTGTCCCAGGAGACTTAATCATGCGGAAAGTATCTGTTGTTGGCGCCGGAAAGTACGGTTCACTTACGGCCATGCGGCTCGCGGAATCAGACATTGTCGACCAGGTTGTCATGACCGATATCGTAGAGGGTCTGCCGCAGGGTCTAGCCCTTGACATGAACCAGTCGCGACCGGTTGAGAACTATTCGACGATGGTGCTCGGCACGAACGATTACGCCGACACCGCCGGGAGCGAAGTGGTCGTAATCACCGCCGGGCTGGCTCGTAAGCCCGGTATGAGTCGGATGGACCTGCTCGAGGTCAACGCCAAAATCGTCAAAGGTGTCACCGAGTCAATCTTGGAGCATTCGCCGGACGCCATTCTCGTTGTCGTCACCAACCCGCTCGACCACATGACGACTCTCGCATTTGAGGTGTCAGGATTGCCGTCGAACAAGGTGATCGGCCAGGCCGGCATCCTCGATAGCTCCCGATTCGTGCACTTCATCTCCGAGAAACTCGGCGTTCCCATCTCAGAGGTCAAGGCGATGACCCTCGGTAGTCATGGAGAGACGATGGTCCCCGTGCCGTCACAGTGCTCCGTCTCTGGCAAGCCGTTGACCGAGGTCCTGTCACAGGCGGACATCGATGAGCTGGTGGACCGGACCCGTGCGGGTGGCGCCGAGATCGTCGGGTTACTGAAGACCGGATCGGCCTACTTCGCTCCATCGTCTGCTGCGGCCGCGATGGTCAAGGCGATTATTACCGACTCGAAAGAGATCATGCCGGTATGCGCCATGACCTCGGGGGAGTACGGCATCGAAGGTGTATACCTTGGGGTGCCCGCCCGCCTTGGAGCGAACGGCATCGAAGAGGTCGTCGAACTCGACCTCACCGATTCGGAAAAGGCACTGTTGGTGGAAGCCGCCGACGCTGTCAAAGCCAAGGTCGACGAACTCCACACGATCACCTTCGACTAATCGCCGTTGAACACTGGAACCCAGGGTTCAACCCAGGGTTCCAGTGCCCGAAAATGGGCACCACAGCCCTACGTTGACCGGTCGATCCTCTAGATTCGCGGGTGGCGATGGTTGAAGATGCACCATGGCATCAACCAACAAGTCAGTCGCTCAACTCGCGGCCCGGCAAGGTGGCGTGGTTCGCCGAGACCAGCTCCTTGATTTGGGGCTGACACCGTCTGCAATAACGAGGCGAATCGCTATCGGAGATCTCAAGCAGCAGGCCAAAGGTGTATACCGCGTCTTTGAACCCCACGATCGCATCGAAGTGCTGAGAGGAGCACTTGCGGCACTTCCCGGATCCGTCGCCTCCCATGAGTCTGCCGCCAGCCTTCACGGTATCGCCGGGTTCGACCGGAGCCGATGCTCGGTCACCGTTCCTCGGTCCGCAACGCATCGTTTTCCGGGCGTCACGGTCCACCGCACGGACGACCTGGCCCCCGATCACCTCGCCAGGCTGTCGGGCTGCCCCGTCACCAGTTTGGAACGCACGGTGTTTGATTTGGCGGCCCAGGTGAGCGAGTCGATGCTCGGTCACATCGTCGACGACCTTGTCACCGCTGGACGCACACGGGTGGGCCGCCTCGAAAGAGTACTTCTAGACGTTGCCGGTCGAGGCAAGCCAGGAACGGCGGTGATGCGCTCGATAGTGCTCACTCGTCAGGCCGGAGTCGACCCAGACGCGACGCCGCTAGAGCGGCTGGGGCTCGATCTTTTGTCGCGCTCGGGAATCGATGAATTCGTCGCGCAGTATTCGCCGCCCTTCGAGCCGACCTGGCGCTTCGATGCTGCCTTTCCCGATCTGCGTCTTGCTGTCGAGTGGGACTCGCGACGGTGGCATACCCGTGTGGAGGACTTCGATCGCGATCGAATCCGGGACCGCGTAGCGGCTGCGAACGGATGGACGGTCCTGCGATTCACTATGCGAGACCTCAAAGATCAGCCCGAGCAGGTGATCGATCAGGTCACCAAAGCGCTCGCGAGCCGTTCAGCCGCCTAGCCACCACCCGTTCTTGGGGCCACAGTGCCCGATATCGGGCACTGGAACCCAGGGTTCAACCCAGGGTTCCAGGGTTCGGGTGGGTTAGTAGTCGACGTCTAGGGCTTCGCCGGCGGAGCCCCATTGGGAGATGATGTTTTGGTTCATCATGAGGACGGCCAGGTTGCCGGTTACCTTGATCTTGCCGGTCATGAAGGCGGTCTGGGTGTTCATCGAACCTTGCGAGATCGCCGCGGCCGTTTCGTAGTCAGAGGAGATCGTGGCATCGGCATCTTCGAGTTCGCCGAGGGCGACATTGGCGACCCCGTTGGCGATCGACATGTAATAGCCAACCGGACCCGAAGCCGCATCGCTCACATTGAACTGCAACCCCAGGTTGGCGCCCGAGATGGCACCCTGGAACCCATCATGGGTTGCGAGGGCGTGACTGTAGGCCGATGCCCACTCTTCACTGAGAAACTGTACGGCCATAACCGGCTACTCCTTATCGATGACTAGAAGCCGCAACGTTAGCAGCGGTCAACTCGGCTACCGCGAGAGCAGCAGTGTCGACAGGTCCACTGCGAATGGGTCACCAGACGTCGTCTCTGGGTCGCACGGCTGATCGATCAGCATCGCGCAGTTCAAGACTATTGCCGTCAATGCTTTCATCTTGCTACCGGATATGGCGAAAGGCGGCGCGGTTATTGCACCTGGGCTGTGGGCAGGGAATGACCCGCCTTGTTGCACATAAGTGGATTCCAGGTACACCGGAACGAATCGGTTGATGTGGTACACACCGGACGGACCGCCAGGCCCGGACTCGTCGTAGATCGGCACGAAAGCCAGTCGTTGGGAATTGATGAATCCCGAATTGAATATCGCTCCTGAGGTCCAGCCTTGCAGGCACGTCAGCGATGCGGTTTTCTTCAGAGCTGGAGTTGCCGCTGCGGCGACCGGCCCGGAACAGAACCCACCCGAGAAGAAGCTCCAGATCGGCTGGTTATTAATCGGAACCGGGCCAGATGGGCCGTTCACGTCGACCGTTGCCCCGCTGCCTGCCGCCCTCAAGCGACCATTGAAGGCCGTACCGTTTCGATTTCCGCCGAGAAGCAAAGCTTCACCCATACCGGAGACCTTATTACCAGTGAGCGGACCGACCGTATTCGGGACAGGCTTAGGGGGACTACTAGGGCAGCCACCACCCTCTTGTGCAACGGCGTTCGTAGCGCTGACGCCAGCACCCCCGGCGTAGTCAGGTTCAAACGAACTCATCGGGTGGTCGATTCCAACCGCGAGCGAATAGATAAAGGTACCAAGGCTAGTTTTGCAATAATCCACGGCCGTCGCCGAATAGACGTAGGGATCAAACCCGCCAAATTGACCGAGGCTAGGGCCGTCGCAAGGCGGTGGCATGACGTCCGGCGGGCCGGAGGTGTCCTTGAGACACTGCTCCGTTCCGGTTCCGGTACCGGCAAAAAGGCTAAACGGGAGAAGTTTCCCACCGGGGAGGTTCTCAAGCGTGGCCTCGGCGAACGCGTCGGTGCTGAGGCTGTCAACTCCGAGGATCTTGCCGAAGGTCGTCTCAGTCGCCTGCTTCGGGACGCGAACTCGAAACACCAAGGTGCTTACACCCGTTTCCCACGAGATGCAGTCGTTTCCTGCCTCGGGAAGAAACGAAAGTTTGTCGGCGTCTACACAGGCTTGCCAGTCGGCGTCCGAGACCGTCCGCCCCAGGTTTGCGTTCACGAGGCGCTTTACTTCCGCCACACCAGTGGCCATGTTGGCCGTCTGGATGGTGACGACCGCCCCACCCATGACTGCTGAATCAGCCACGTTTTGGTCGAGTCGGCGTTCGCTCAACGCGAGACCGTAGTCAACGACCAGTGCGGCCATACCCATGATGAGGATCATGGAGGCGGCCACCAGGACTGCGGTGGCTCCCGATTCGTTGTGGCGCAGCGTCTTTATGGACATGGTGCGACCGTTCCATTGGTCCATTGCGAAGCGTTCTGTTCGAGGCGGATTTCAACCTGACTCTTCAAATTGCTTGGAACAGGTATGAAAGGGAGCCCAACTAGGGGCGTGTACGGAATATCAATAGCGACGGTGCCGACTGTTCCTACGGCGCCGCCACCGCCAGAAAACGTAAAGATGGCGCCGCCTTGGATGTCCATCCGATCACAGGTCTCGTTAGCGATCGCTTGGGATGTGCCCCAGTTGACGGCGGCAAGGCGGGCAGCTTCTCGGGCGCCGTGGCGGGCGTCGAGGTTGTTGGCGAAGACCCAGCCGTATTCGACCATTCCGAAAAGGAGACTGAATAGGAGTACGGCCATGATGGCGAACTCGACGAGGGCGGCGCCGCGTTCGTCTTTGCCGCGTTTACGAAGTTTGTTCAAAAGTGTTCTCATCCATCCAGCGCTTTGCGAGCGCTCCCCCTATTTCCGTCCATCCCCTGTTATGGCGTTTTCTCTGGACAGAGGACACGTCCTACTACCCAGGCCAGCGCTGCGCAGAGTAGTCGCAGCAGACGCCTTAGCCAATACTCAAATCATCGGCAGGCTGCGAATTTCCTACAGCCTTTTTCTATCTAGTCAGTCGCGGGAGCACCACATTTGTTACATAACCAGTATCCGCCAGCGACCAAACCAGCCCGAGAGATCAACCCGCCTGCGAGACCAGGCGCCGGTTCTTGAACTTGGCCTTCATGTAATCCTTGTTCATGAGGGCGATGAAGTCGAGCGAGATTTCCTTCGGGCAGGCGGTTTCGCACTCTCCGTGGTTGGTGCAGGATCCGAAGAACTCTTCCATCTTGTCGACCATCGCTTCGACCCGGGTCCACCGTTCCGGTTGGCCCTGGGGGAGGAGCGATAGATGGGCGATCTTGGCAGCAGTGAACAGTTGGGCTGCTGAGTTAGGGCAGGCAGCCACACAGGCACCACAGCCGATACAAGCGGCAGCGTCCATCGACCATTCAGCCACTTCTTTCGGAACCAGGGTCAAGTTGGCGTCAGAAGCCGACCCGGTCGGCACCGTGATGAATCCGCCGGCTTCGATGATTCGATCGAAGGTGCTCCGGTCAACCGCCAGGTCTCGTACGATCGGGAACCCCGCGGCTTTCCACGGTTCGATGACGATCGTGTCTCCGTCGTTGAATTTGCGCATATGAAGCTGACAAGTAGCGGTCCCGAGTTGGGGACCGTGGGCGAGGCCATTGATCATGAGGCCACACATGCCACAAATACCCTCACGACAGTCATGGTCGAAAGCGATGGGTTCGATTCCCTGCGCGTTGAGATTCTCGTTGACGATGTCGAGCATCTCGAGGAACGACATCTCCGGGCTGATGTCTTTGGCCGGATAGTCGACCAGTCTGCCGGGAGCGTTTGGTCCTGCCTGGCGCCATACCTGAAGCGTGAGGTCCATTACTTGTAGCTCCTCTGTGACAGTTTCACGTACTTGAAGTCGAGTGGTTCTTTGGTTACTTCTGCCTTGCCGGGGTCGCCGGTCCATTCCCACGCCGCTACATACGCGAAGTCGTCGTCGTTACGCAACGCCTCGCCATCCTCGGTCTGGGACTCTTCCCGGCAGTGGCCGCCGCAAGACTCTTCTCGTTTGAGAGCGTCGAGACACATGAGCTCGGCAAGCTGGAAGTAGTCATCGACCCGTTGGACATTCTCGAGCGACTGGTTGAACGTTTCGGCGCTACCGAGGACCTTCACATCTTTCTTGAACTCCTCGTACAAAGCGGGGATCTCGATGAGGGCTTGCTTGAGGCCCGCTTCGTTCCGGGACATCCCGCAGTGGGCAATCATGATCTTGCCGAGTTCACGATGGAAGTAGTCGGCCGACCGGGTGCCCTTGATGGACAGCCAATGATTCGTGCGCTCGGTCACTTCGGACTCGACCTCGGTGAAGGCAACATCGTCGGTCGGAACCAGCGGTTCACCGAGCATGGGAGCGAGATAGTTGCCGATCGTGTAGGGGAGAACGAAGTAGCCGTCGGCCAGGCCCTGCATGAGCGCCGAAGCTCCCAACCGGTTGGCTCCGTGATCGGAGAAGTTGGCTTCGCCGATGGCGTAGAGGCCGGGGATGTTCGTCATCAGGTGGTAATCGACCCACAAGCCGCCCATCGTGTAGTGGGGTGCTGGGTAGATACGCATGGGAACCTCGTACGGGTTCTCATCGGTGATGCGTTCGTACATCTCAAAGAGGTTGCCGTAGCGTTCCCGAATCGTGTCCTCGCCGAGGCGTTTGATCGAATCGGCAAAATCGAGATATACGCCGTTCTTTAGAGGGCCTACGCCTTTGCCTTCGTTGATCATCGCTTCGGCATTGCGCGAAGCCACGTCGCGGGGCACCAGGTTGCCGAACGCCGGATAGCGGCGCTCCAGGTAATAGTCGCGCTCGTTCTCGGGGATCTCGTTGGCCTTGCGGTCGTCGCCGGCTTTCTTCGAGACCCAGATGCGGCCGTCGTTGCGCAGCGACTCCGACATAAGTGTCAGTTTTGACTGGAACTCTTCGGCCGACGGAATGCAGGTCGGATGAATCTGGGTGTAGCACGGGTTCGCAAACGCCGCCCCGCGCCGATGGGCACGCCAGATGGCCGTTGCATTGCAGGCCATGGCATTAGTAGATAGGTAATACACGTTGGAGTAGCCGCCGGTCGCCAGGACAACCGCGTGCGCAGAGTGCGATTCGATTTCGCCGGTGATCAGGTTGCGGGTGACGATGCCAACGGCCCGTCCGTCTTTGACGACCACGTCGAGCATCTCGGTGCGGGTATGCATTTCGACCTGACCCAAGCCGACGACCCTCGCCAGCGACTGGTAGGCACCGAGCAGCAACTGCTGGCCGGTTTGTCCTCTCGCATAGAACGTTCGAGATACCTGGGCGCCACCAAATGACCGATTGTCGAGCTTGCCGCCGTACTCACGGGCGAATGGGACGCCCTGAGCGGTGGCCTGGTCGATGATGTTCAGGCTGACTTCGGCGAGCCGGTACACGTTTTCTTCGCGGGATCGGTAGTCGCCACCCTTGACTGTGTCGTAGAAGAGGCGGAAGACCGAGTCGCCGTCGCCGTGATAGTTCTTGGCGGCGTTGATGCCTCCCTGGGCGGCGATCGAGTGGGCGCGACGGGGCGAGTCGTGAAAGGTGAAGGCTTTGACGTTGTACCCAAGCTCGGCCAGCGACGCAGCCGCCGATGCGCCGGCGAGACCGGTTCCGACCACGATGACGTCGAACTTGCGTTTGTTGTTCGGGTTCACAAGTTTCATATCGAACTTGTGTTTTTCCCAGAGGGTGTCCAGATCGCCTTCGGGGATCTTTGCATCGAGTTCTAGAACCATGCCTTGGACTCCTCTAGCCGACCACGCCGGTCAAGATCATGACCGGAAAGCTGATATTGCCGATAACGATGACGGTGGCGAGGCCCTGAGCGAGCCAGCGCCGCCACTGATTGAACCGGGGATTGTTTACCCCAATGGACTGAAACAAGCTCCACGCCCCATGGAAGATGTGCATGCCGAGGGCAATGTTGGCCGCGATGTATAGGGCGGCGATACCGACGTTGCTCAGGCTGACCACCGTATTGTGGAAAGGCTCGCCGCTGATGAAGTCCGGGTTGACCCAGCCGAGCGTCAGGTCGGCAAGGTGCCAGGCGACGAACAGCAAGACGATGACGCCTGACCAGCGCATGGTTCGAGAGGCGTAGCTGGCAGCCAGCCATTCGCGCGGTTGCTTGTACTTGTCGATCGTGGCGCGGTTATTTGTGATCGTCAACGCATAGGCCGCGTGGATATGAATGAGGAAGGCTGCGAGAAGTGGCAGGCGAATCAACCAGAGAAAGACGGTGTGGGGGATAATCGGCCCGCCGATGACCCGGAGGTATTCGCCGTATTCGTTCATTTCGGCGGCACCTTCGTACATGTGCAGGTTGCCGATCATATGGGCGATGACGAACCCGAGGAGCACGATGCCCGACAGTGCCATTGCCCATTTCTTGCCCACGGCCGACCCATATAGGTCAAGGAGCCATAGGCTCCGGCGACCCTTGGCGGGAGACTCGGTTACGGCCACTACGTCCTCCTCAAAGAAACTCTGCGTCCAACCTACAACACCTGGCCGGAGGCCGACCGTAATGCGTCGCGGTTTGTGCGCGTATGGCAAAACTCTAGGACTGGACTGGCGCGGAGACGAATTCCGTCTTGACATGAGGCGCCTGACCATGCACAATCACAAACGTGTAATTACAAGGTTTAGGGGATTACCGTTGCATCGAACACTAATTGACGCGCTCGCGGTCGATGATCTGTCCTGGCAGGACTACTCGAACTGCCGCGGCGCGGACGCCGACTTGTTCTTCCCCGAGCGTGGCGCCTCAACTCGTAAAGCCAAAGCTATCTGCAATGCCTGCCAGGTAAAAGGCGAATGCCTTGAGTTTGCCATCACCCAATCGGAGAAGTTTGGAATCTGGGGCGGCCTGTCAGAGCGGGAACGGCGCAAGATTCGCAAAGAGCGTTCCATCGCCGCGAGGATTCGTCGGGCCTCCTAGCCGCCAGGTTGGGTGGGGAACACGGTCCCATCGGGGCCTCTAGACTGATCGCAACGCAGTATTTGGAGGAACCCTGTGGAGTTGCTTGTCCCAACGTTGATTTTCGCTTTCGGCCTGCTCGTCGTGTGGTTCTTACTGAGGCGCAACATGCAAGCGCGCAAAGCCGCCCTCGGAGTCACCGATAAGAAGAAGATCGGGACGGACGATGGAATCGCCGTGCACGACCGCCCCCGACCCAAGGTTGTCTCTTTCCACGTTCGTAACGATGTTGCCGAGGTTACGTTCGACGTGCCCCTTCCAGAAGATGGCGCCGACGGCGTCATGCAGGACCTGCTGGTGGCTGAAGCGCTTGAGGTCGTGCGAGAAAAACGCCACAGCTTGCCGATAAGCCAGGTAGCCAAAGTCACGGCATTCGCCGGACGAGGCGGCACGCCGGTCAAGGTCGGGACGATGGAATTACCTACGAGGGGCGAATTGCCTCCGCCCGTGGTCGCCGCTCCTCAGCTCCATCTCGGACACGTCGGCTACGACCCGATCGATGCCCAATTCGCTGGAGAAAGCGAAGTTCCCTCCACCGTTACCAAGTCTCGCTCGGACACGTTGGGGCCCATCGGAGTGGAACTGCGTATTCCCAAGGCCGTCGAAGTTGGATTACGAGGCCAGGGCATCGACCCGGCCGACATGAACTCGGGTCAACTCGTGTCGGGATTGCTTCGTCTCTTTGGATATGCGGTCGTCGACGGAACCGCACCCGGCACCTACTCCGCTAGCAAGGGCGGTTCATTAACCTTCGTGCGAGAGGTGGCTCACGATCCCAACGGTTCCCCGGAGTTGGACGAGAAGGACATGCGCACATTCCTGGTGGACTTCATTGCGTCCAAGGCCGACCGGGGCCTGCTCGTGTCGGACAAGTACGGGCCGTTCAGCGTCTATCAGATGGAGAAATCTGAACCGCGCATCCAGTTCGTTACGCGTGAGCGCCTTCAGAAGTTCGTCGACGCCCTGGCGCTGAACTAGCTGCCTGATTTGCGTGGCGGTCTCCGCAGAGATGCGGGGCAACTGCCCGGCCAGGAACCGATTAGCGCCCTTTATACGTCCAAACTGACGAGAAGCCATGGGATGGCTTGCGTCTAGGCGGACCGAGGCAGCTAGCATATGGTCAACGAAAGGACATCAGCATGGGTATTCCAAAAGGCGGAGAATGGATTGTCATTCTCATCGTGGTTCTCCTGCTCTTCGGTGCCCGCAAACTTCCTGACCTCGCCCGCTCGTTGGGTGCTTCAACCAAGGAATTCCGCAAGGGCATCGAAGAAGGGGCCAAGTCAGACGACGCCCCAGCAGACAGCACGACCACGGAATCAAAAACCGAGTCGTAGACCACCCGAAGATTCGGCCGAAGCATCGGCGGTTCGCCGCCCACCGTTCTCCCTGAACCCAGGGAACTTCTTTTCGTCGCGCTCCGTTGAGAGGAGTAGGCCGTGACAGACGGTGCTCCGCTCTCGTGGGAAGAAGTCGCAAGAACGCATGGGCGCAAGATATACAACTTCGCATACCGCCTTACCGGCAACCCGGATGACGCCAAAGACCTTGCCCAAGACGTCCTCCTCCGGGTCGAGCGCGGATTGGCCAACTACACGCCCGGTTCATTTGAAGGCTGGTTGTGGCGTATCACCCGCAACGCATTCCTCGATGACGTGCGTCGCAAGAAACGTCGACCGACCACGTCACTTCCGATCGACCTTGATCGCACCGACCTCATTTCAACCCCTCCGCCCGATGAAGTCCTCGCCTCGATCCGGCTCGGCGACGACGTGCAGAAGGCACTCCTTGGTCTGCCGTACGATTTCCGCGAAGCGGTTGTCCTCTGTGATGTGGTTGGACTGTCGTACGATGAGATTGCCAGTGCCATTGCTGCTCCGGTGGGGACCGTTCGTAGTCGCATCCATCGGGGTCGCAAGATGATGCGCGAGGCTCTGACATGACTCACGTTGGCGAACTGGCTTCGGCCTATCTCGACGGAGAGACCACCACCAAAGAAGCCACCCGGTTGGTGTCCCACCTGGCCGATTGCGGCGCCTGCCAGCGAGAGATGGCCGACTTGCACGCCGCCCGTTCGGTCCTGAGATCCCTTCCCGTTCTTGAGGTTCCCGAATCGATACGGGTCGACCTTGGACTCGTCCCCGATGTGGTTCCTCTGCGTCGTCGGCCCGCTGCCTGGGTTGGGGCCGCCGCCGCGGCCGTCATGATCTTTGTGGCGGTCGCCACCGCAGCTGCTCCTGATTCGGTCGGACTGACCCTCGTCGAAGTATCAGCTCAGTATGAACAACAAACCCTCGTCGGTGGAGGCGTGAGCCCCGTGGTTGGCCTCGTGCGTGACGGCGGCGGCGAATGATGCGACGAGGACTGATACTCGGATCGGCTGTGCTCCTCCTCCTGGCCGGATCGGTATCTATCGCGATGGCCGACGAGGTCACCGATCGGATGGAACGCAGCGTTGGGGTCGTCTACTCGGGCGAACAGTCGGTTATCTGCGACCAACCGGACGGGCGCCATGCCGAAGTATTCGAAGTCGGTCAAAGCGCTGCCGGAGTCATTGTCACGGTTGACCCGGGTGGGACGACTCGTTCAGCCAAGGCGTTGATGTTGTCGACCGACCTGGGGGATCGCTACATCATGAAGATGGCCGAGGCTGATGCGGTGCTCGGTCGATCGGTTGACGTCGTTGAGATTGTCGACGGTAGCCAGATCCGCGTGCGCCTTTCCTTCGACGTCGAATCGTCGGTTCTGTTGATGTCCGAGATCTTCAACGGTGACGGATCAATGTACTGCACCACCCGTTTTGTCACCTTCACGCTGGGTACGGCCGGCCCGGCCGAAGGAGTTGACGTCGTTGTGCAGGAGGAGGCCACCGAGGCACCGGTTGGCGATGCCTATCCGGCGCTTCCGGTTCAGGTGGCGGGTTTCAGTCGACTCAAGCTCACGCTTGGATCTCAGCCGGACGTTCTGTCGGCTTTCTACGGCGACGGGGTTTTTACGTTCCAACTGACGAATTCGACCAGGCCGATCTCGGTTCCTGAACTCGACCGCCAGCCGAGAGTGACCATCGAGGGCCACGAATACCAGCGGATCTTCGAGTTGGGGCGGGCTGTCTATGCCTGGAACACTGATCTTGGTGGGTACGTACTCGTGGGCGAACTGCCCGTTGACGTGCAGGAGCGAGTGCTTGGCGAACTGCCCGATCCGAAGAGCCGCGGGTTTTTCGAGCGACTCTGGGCCGACCTGTTCGGTTAGTCGACCTTCCTAGATCGACGCGAGGCTCTCGTGATAGGATGCCATCGAGCGAGCCTCTCTGAGAACGGGAGTTGCAACGATGTCGCGAACGATGCCGTCCTCGTCGAGCACATACGTCGACCGCATCGCCACACCGATCGCCTCGTTGAAACATCCGTACGCCTGGGCAACGGCGCCGTGCGGCCAGAAATCCGAGAGGATCGGAAACGACACGCCAAGCTCGCTCGCCCAGCGGGTGTTCGATGGGACCGTGTCACAAGTAACAACGACGATATTGGTATCAAGCTCCGTCAACGAAGCGAGGTTGTCGCGTACTTCACAAACCTCTCCCTCGCAGACCCCGGTAAAGGGAAACGGGAT
This sequence comes from Acidimicrobiia bacterium, assembly GCA_024637275.1. GTDB lineage: Bacteria > Actinomycetota > Acidimicrobiia > Spongiisociales > JAENVV01 > JAENVV01. The sequence continues at coordinate 9,913 of JAGXFS010000107.1, read as the reverse complement.
GAACTTGATCAGTGATTTCCTGCCGAGGAGTGACTCAAGCGAGACGAGCGAACGGGTCTGGTCGATGAGTTCGAACGCGGGAGCGGGCTGTCCAATTTCGGCTGGCATGTGTCCTTCCGATCTCTGGCTGGCGTGAGTAAGCCGGAAAATGTAGTCGGTCGGTTAGAAATCGGGAAGAAGCACGCGGGCCGCCCACGCAACGGGGTCGGCGAGTTCGTCGCCGCGAGGTAAGTGAGTCGGTTCCTGCCACACGCTCTCGAGGGCTTCGGCCCCCCAGCGGCGCTCAACTTCCGTGCAGAACTCGACGCCTTCCTGGTGCAGCTCGTTGGTTAATTCCAGGCCGATGATTCGAGTCATCAATTGGTCGGGGGTTCCCGGTTCCGATTGTTTGAGTCGGTGGGCACTTTCGATCCCGTCGAGATCAGGGATCAACTTTGCGGCCGAAGCCTTGAGCACGTGTTCGCCATATCCGGACACAAAGCCGACCGCGGCCCTGGCACGGGCCTGTGCCTCCGACTTTGCGGTAGGGGACAGAAAACCCGTCAGTCCGTCACCGTCGGCGAGGAGTTCCTGGAAGTGACTCGGGTCGCTCAGATTCTGAATGGTTTCCATGAGGTTTGATGTATCGAGCTCCACGCTGCCGAGGTGCTCCTCGACGAGGTCGACGAGGTGCTGTCTGATCCATGGTCCTGCGAAGGCCGAATCATGAACGCCGTTCCGGAAGGCCACCCAGAGACGAGTCTGCCGCGGCTCAAGCTGGTAGTCAGTGATGAAGGCCTCTACGTTGTCAACGATGATGTATCGGGCTCCAGGCGGATTGGTTGGAAGGCCGATGTCGAATTGACCGAGGGCACGGTGGGCGAGGAACCCGACGGTCGAACCCATTTGCATGCCGAGGAGCGCGGGACCGAGTGGTTTGAGCAGCTGGCTCATAGGGTCCGCCCCGTCCCCGAGCCCGCTGTATTGACTGGCTAGCGGTTCAACGAGGTAGCCGAAAGCCTGCAACTGTTGGGTGACCCAATCGTGGCGGTCGGTTGGGACAACGTCCAGTGAATCCGGTGAGCGGAGATGGGTCGTCGCCTGGATCTGGAGTTGGGCGAGTCGGCCCAGTTCGATGTATTCATCGGCGAGCCACGGATCGACCGGCTGGCGATCACCGGCGAGTTGAACCGCCACTTCCCTAGCGAGTTTCCAGTTCACCGGGCCAGGCTGGTTGAAGAGATCTATGAGTTGGGAGAAGATGTCGTCTGCCATATCCAATCACGATTCCGGATGGCGGTCGAGGGTGACGTCCAAGGCGATTGTTTCGAACTCACGCTCAATCGACACCCTTACGTTGTCACCTGCACGATAGGTCCGAATCTGCGCTACTAGGTCGCCGGTGGTTGCCAGCTCAACATCGTTGATAGCGACGATGCGATCACCCTGGCGGGCGCCGGCCGCCAGGAGCGGGGAGCCCGGGGGAAAAGCGAAGATCTCAATACCTCCAAGGAGGGAGTCGAGTCCCTGGACGCCGAGATAGCCGTGAATCACTTCTCCGTCGTCGATCAACTCCCCGGCGATCGATAGTCCGGTGGCGATCGGAATGGCATAACCCGGTCCACCGGTCTCCGAGACGGCAGTAATGATTCCCACCACCCGCTGCGCACTGTTGAGGAGCGGGCCGCCACTCAGTTGCACCGTTGTCGGTTGGTCGATCTCTATCAGGTCGTAGAGTCGCCATACGTCGCTGACGTCGAGACGTTGGGCAACGCCGATGACGCTTGCACCGTCGAGGGCATCGCCCGGGATGGTCACCGATGACCCGATCGTCAGGATGTCCGGGGACGGCTCTCCCATCGGAGTAAGCGGGTCGGTGACGCGTATGACTGCAAGGTTTGTGACGAGATCGATTCCGACCAGGTCGGCTTGCTGTGCAGTCCCGTCGCCGTCGGTAACCGTGATCATCGAAGCGTCCCGGATGACATGAGCGTTGGTCAAGATGTACTCACCAGTGCCGATGACGGTGCCCGAGCCGCGGCCAGCGGTGGGCTCGGCATCACCGACCGCCTCGATCGTTACTGCAAAGGCCGGCTGGGCGAGGGGGACCGTGGTTGAGGGAGTCGAGGTGCTCGTCGTAACCGAGGTGCGACTCTGTACGGGGATAGGCCGGCCAAGCTGCCAGACAGCCACGGACGTGCCGACGCCGAGGAGCACGAAGGCTCCCACCCAGCTGCCCCGTTTTTTCCATTTTCCGGTCGTTGCCGGCTGGCGATGGCTGCCCTTGCCGCCTGAAGGTTCCGTCGCCGACGTTGGCCGACTGCGATCTGATTGGAAAACCTCAGGTGGCAGCGGGGGAGGGGTCTCGTGGGTGCCGTCGCCGAACGGATCAGGGGAGGTTGGGTCGGTCGATGGTTCGTCTGGCATAAGATCATTGTATGAACGATGACACCCTTCGAACTCGCGTTGGCATTTCTGCCGATCCGCTCGATCCGGCGGCTGCCTATGCCGAGGTGGCCGATGACCGCGCAGGAGCGACCGTCCTGTTCTCCGGAACCGTGCGCAATCACTCCGCAGGCAAAACCGACATCGACCACCTTGAGTACGAGGCGTACGCCGAACAGGTCAGGGAAAAGATCGACGAGATCATTGCTGAAGCTCGCCGGGAATGGGATGTCTTGCATGTCGTAGCCGAGCACCGGACCGGCGTCGTCGAGGTGCGAGGTGTCTCGGTTCTTGTGGCCGTATCGTCGGTTCATCGAGGCGCCGCGTTCGACTGCGCCCGGTACATCATCGATGAATTGAAAAAGCGTGCGCCAATCTGGAAGAAAGAACACTGGCCCGGTGGCGCCGAGTGGGTGGAAGGCGCCTGAAGCTCGTCGCAGAAATTCTGCGTACACACGGTGAACGCCATGTAGGCCGCCTACCATTCCCGATACGGCAGCGGTAGAGGAGTCAGGTGCTCGAGTTAGCCAACGTTGAGGTCGTATATCACGACGTCATTCTGGTGTTGCGGGGTGTCTCATTTAAAGTCCCGGACGGCCAGATCGTTGCCTTGCTCGGAGCCAATGGTGCGGGCAAGACGACTGTTCTGAGAGCCATATCGGGCCTGCTCGACGTTCACAATGGTGATATCACCAAGGGTGAAATCACGCTCGATGGTGACGCTATCCACAAATCATCGGCGGCTTCCATTGTCGGGCGCGGCGTCACGCAGGTTCTCGAGGGCCGTCGCGTTTTCGGCGAGTTCACCGTCGAGGAGAATCTGCGGGTCGGAGCCCACACGGCCAAAGGGGACATGTCCGGCCAGATGGACCGGGTTTACGAACTCTTTCCGATTCTGGCGGAACGTCGTAAGTCGACCGCCGGGTATCTGTCCGGTGGCGAACAACAGATGCTGGCGATGGGACGGGCGATGATGTCCAATCCCCGGTATCTGATTCTTGACGAGCCGAGCCTGGGTTTGGCGCCGATCCTCGTGCAGAAGATTCGCGACCTGATCGTCGACATCAACAAGCAGGGGACCAGCATTCTCCTCGTCGAGCAGAACGCCACGATGGCTCTATCGATCGCCCAGCACGGGTACATCATGGAGACCGGCAAGATCGTTATGGACAAGCCGGCAGCCGAACTTATGAAGGACGAAGACGTGCAGGAGTTCTACCTGGGTCTGCACGCCGGTGGTGAGGAACGTAAATCGTTCCGGGACGTCAAGCACTACAAACGACGCAAACGATGGCTGTCATGAGCGAACCGTTGTTGGTTTTTGATGAGGTGCGACTGTCGTTCGCCGGTGTCATAGCCGTCGACGGGGTGAGCTTTGACGTCAACGCTGGCGAACTGTTTGCCATTATCGGCCCGAACGGCGCCGGGAAAACGTCGATCTTCAACTGCCTGAACGGGGTATACCGTCCCCAGGAGGGTCGGATCACGCTCGACGGCACCGATCTGCTCAGCATGAAGCCGAACAAGATCGCCGGACTCGGCGTGGCCCGCATGTTCCAAAACATTGAGTTGTTCTCGAACCTGACCACCCTGGACAACATTCTGCTCGGCCGCAACATCCACATGAAGGCGGGGATCCTGTCGTCGGCCCTCCACGTGGGCAAGGCGAAACGCGAAGAGACCGAACACCGCAGACGGGCCGAAGAGATCATCGATTTCCTCGAAATCGCCCAGTACCGCAAGAGCCTCGTCGGCATGTTGCCGTACGGTGTGCAGAAGCGGGTCGAACTTGGCCGAGCGCTCGCCATGGATCCAAGGATTCTGCTGCTTGACGAACCGGTGGCGGGAATGAACCTCGAAGAGACCGAAGACATGGCCCGGTTCATCCTCGACATTCAGGAGGAACTCCAGATCACGATGATTCTCGTCGAGCACGACATGGGCTTGGTGATGGATATCGCCGATCGGATCATGGTGATCGATTTTGGTCGCAAGATTGCAGAAGGGACTCCTGACGAGATCCAGAAGAATCCCGATGTCATTCGGGCATACCTGGGTGAGGAGTTCGAAACCGAGGGCCTTGATGACGAGGCACCGGCCAGCGAAGGGAGTCGGCTATGACCGCCACAATCGAGAAGCGCAGTCCCGAGGAGTCGATCGCCCTGAAATCCCTGCCCGGCCGGCTTCGCGAACTCGCCGCCGCCCGATCCGACGACATCGCCCTGCGTGAAAAAGAGTTCGGGATCTGGCAAGAGACCACCTATGGCGAGTTCTGGCTCGACGTTCAGGCAGCCGCAATGGGGTTGTGGCAACTCGGGGTCCGGCCGGGTGACAAGGTGGCGATCCAATCAGAGAATCGAAAGGCCTGGGTCATCGCCGACCTCGCAACGCAGGCAATTCAAGCCGTCTCGGTTGGTCTGTACGCCACAAACCCGACCGCGGAGGTCGCCTACCTGCTCGAGCACTCTGAATCAAAGGTCTTGATTGCCGAGGACCAGGAGCAAGTCGACAAAGCCCTCGCGGTGGAGTCGCTACCCGACCTCGAGAAGATCGTCTACGTCGAGCCCCGCGGGGTTCGTTCGTATACCGATCCACGCCTGATGTCCTGGAACGCCTTCATGGCAGCGGGGCGGGCGGCAATGGCGGATGAGCCACACCGGGTGAACGGCCTCGTCGACACGATCGATTCAAACGAAACCGCCACCCTCGTATATACGTCAGGCACCACCGGTCCCCCGAAGGGAGCGATGCTCTCGCATCGCAACCTCAGCTGGGTTACAGAATCGGCGCAGGATCTCATCGGAGCCGGGGGGTTGCCAAACGGCCAGCCGCAGCTGCTCAGCTATTTGCCCCTCTGCCACGTGTTCGGGAGGCTATACGACGTCTGTGGCGCACTGGCGATGGGCTCATGCGTGAACTTCGCCGAATCGATCGAGACGGTGGTTGCGGACCTGGCCGAGATCCAGCCGACCTACTTCCCGGCCCCACCTCGCATCTGGGAAAAGATGCACGCGCTGGTCAACATCCGGATGGCGGACGCCTCATTCACCAAGAGAGCCCTCTACAAGGTCTTTCTCAAGGCCGGCATGAAGAACGCCGACCGACTGCTCGCCACCGGCTCCCGGGGCTTCGTTGGCGAGATCGTCCACGCGGTCGGGTACGTTCTGGTATTCAGATCCCTCCAACGCAAGCTTGGTATGCAGCGGTGCCAGCAGGCCGTGAGCGGGGCGGCTCCGATCGCGCCCGAGGTGATCAGGTTCTTCCAGGCGATCGGGATTCCTCTTTACGAAGCATGGGGGATGACCGAAACCACCGCGCTCGGGACCAGCAACCTGCCTGGCAGTGCCAGGCTCGGGACCATCGGGAAGGCCGTCAACGAAGAGGTCGAGATTCGCCTCGACGACGACGGCGAAATCCTGATCAGGTCGCCTGGCATTTTCCAGGGTTACTTCAAGAATCCCGAGGCTACGGCTGAGACCATTGACGTCGATGGGTGGATGCATACCGGGGATATTGCCGAGAAAGATGATGGGTTCTTCCGGATCATTGACCGGAAGAAAGACATCATCATCACTGCCGGCGGCAAGAACGTGTCACCGTCAGAGATCGAAAACAAGCTGAAGGTGTCCCCTTTCATCAAGGAGGCAATGGTCATCGGCGATCGGAGAAAGTACTTGACCGCACTGATCGGGATTGAGCTCGACACCGTTTCGAACTGGGCCCAGCGCAAAGGGATCACGTTCACGACCTATCGAGACCTCTCTGAGAAACCCGAGGTGATCGAGCTGATTCAAAAGCAGGTGGACGCCGCCAATGAGCACTTCGCCCGGGTAGAGACCGTCAAGAAGTTCGCGCTGATTCCGAAGGAACTCGATCACGAAGAGGGCGAGCTGACCGCTACGCAGAAACTGAAGCGGAAGGTTCTGGTCGATCGCTTCTCAGAGATCATCGAGCAGATGTACCGATGACGACCTTTCTGCAGGCAACGATTGCCGGGCTGTCTCTCGCATCGATCTATGCGCTACTCGCTCTCGGCTTCGTGATCATTTACAAAGCGATGCAGGTCGTCAGCTTCGCCCATCCAGCCGTCATGCTGTTCGGTGCCTACATGGTCTCGTGGTTTGCGGTCGACCTGGGAATGGGCTTCATTCTTTCGGTCGTGCTTGGAGCGGTGGCGGCTGCGTCGCTGGGATGGCTGTCCGAACGAGTCACCATTCGACCTATGATCGGCAAGCCGCTCTTTGCGATCGCCATCCTCACCATCGGGCTCGACATCGTGATCCGCACGCCCATCAACAACCTGATCGGGCTGGACATACGAACGGTCGGCTCTCCCTGGGGATTCAACGCATGGAACATCAACGGTGTCACGGTCCCTTACCGCAGCGTCGCCATGATCGCCACCGCTCTGGTCATCACGGTGCTCTTGTTCTTGTTCTTCCGCTACACCCGGGTTGGCCTGGCAATGCGAGCCACCGCTATCGATCAAGAGGTCGCCCTCGCCCAGGGCATCAACGTTGGCCGGATCTTCTCACTCGCCTGGATGATGGCGGGCGCCATGGCCGCAGTGGCCGGGATGTTTGCCGCGTCCGATCTCGCCGGGCTATCGCAGTCCACGTACATCGTGGGGATCAAGGCGCTGCCGGCCATCGTGGTAGGCGGCCTCGATTCGATCAACGGCGCAGTCATTGGCGCCCTGGTGATCGGCCTCATTGAGGCCTACACCGCCACCTACCAGAGCAGCTATGCGCCCTGGCTGGGCGGCAACTTCAGTCAAGTCGTTCCCTATGTGGTGCTGCTGGCCGTGCTTCTTATCCGACCCTATGGTCTGTTCGGGTCACCCGAAATCGAGCGCGTATGAGAGGTCGACCGGCGCTCTTCACTCGCTATGAAGCGGACTCGGCGATGCTGCCGACCACGACCCAGCGCGTCTGGCTGGGGATCGGACTCGTGGCTGTGGTCGGTGCGGCCATCTGGCTGCCGCGTGACTGGCTAATTCTCATCGCTACCGCATTCATCGCCTCGATCGGAGTGATCGGCCTCAACCTCGTAACCGGGTACGCCGGGCAGGTGTCGCTTGGTCATGCGTTCTTTCTCGGCGTCGGAGCGTACGCTGGAGCGGCGTTCGGGGGAGAGGCCACCGAGAAACTGATCGGGATGGGACTCGACGTGATCTGGTGGGTTCCGCTCGCCGGGATTACGGCCGGCCTGATCGGCGCCGCCATCGCACCAATCGCCGTCCGACTGCGTGGCCTGTATCTCGCCTTCTTGACCTTGGGCCTGGTGTTCCTCGGCGAGCACATCTTCCGGGAGTGGGACAGCGTGACCGGCGGTCCTGGCATCGGACGCAAGCCGGGCGTATTGCGACTCGCAGGCTGGCGGTTCGATCTGGACGGCGAGATTGCCGGATATGCCATCACTCGAGAGCAGCAGATTTACTGGCTGACCCTCATCATTCTCGTCATCATGGCCTTTGCGGCCAAGAACATCGTGCGGTCCCGGATTGGTCGGGCCTTCGCAGCGGTTCGCGATCGCGATATCGCCGCCGAGGTAATGGGGATCGACCTGACCCGTTACAAAGTGCTCGCCTTTGGAGTGTCGTCTTTCTACGCGGGGGTTGCCGGCGCCCTGTTGTTCACGGTGACGGGATTCGTCAATACCAACTCGTTCAACCTGTTGTTGTCATTCACCTACATCGCCATGGTGGTGATCGGTGGAGCGGCAAGCATCACCGGATCCATCATGGGAGCGGCGTTCTTGACGCTGTTGCCGCGCATCATTGATGGCCTCGGAGGCGCAGTGCCCTTCCTCGAGGTCAGCTCCACCGGTCTACTGAGTACGTCACAACTCGAACGGATCGTGTTTGGAGCGCTTATTATTGGTTTCCTGATATTTGAGCCCAACGGGCTCAACGGGATATGGATGCGGTTACGCAACTATTGGAAAGCGTGGCCGTTTAGCTACTAGCGAGTTAGATGTGTTCGGTTGCGACCGGACATCCCCAAAATGGAGGAACCCCAAGAATGAGATCCACTTACCGAAAGGGCCTGGCGTGGATGGCTGTCATGTCGCTCGTCCTGGCCGCTTGCGCCCAGGATACGGCGACGACTACCACCGCCGCTCCAGCCCCAACTGACACCACCGCAGCTACCCCCGATACAACAGCAGCAGCGACTCCTGACACGACCATGGGAGAGATGACGGTTGCCACCGACGTCGGGGTAACCGAAGAGCCATGTCCTGGCGGAAACCCGGATCGTGGTTGTATCTATCTTGGCGTTCTTACGGATGAATCCGGTCCGTTCCAGGCAGCCGCCCCGGCCCTATACGGTGGCCAGCAGCTGTTCTGGGCAACGGTCAACGCCGGCGACGGGATCGGCGGCGCCTACGACGTAGCGCTCCCTGAAGATCTCAAGAAGGACACCGCCTACCAGCCGGACAAGTTCGTGGCCGACTACAACCAGATCGCCGGTGATGTGGCGGCTATCGCACAGTCCCTGGGTACGTCGCAGTCCATTGCGGCCATCCCTGACTATGAGCGTGATCACACCGTGGCCGCTCCGATGTCGTGGTGGTCGGGTTGGGCCTTCGAAGACAACATCATCGAGTTCGGCACCAACTACTGCTTCGAGGCGATGAATGCCATCGACTGGGCAGCTGGCGCGTTCCCCGCGCAGTCACGCGAACTCGGCACGATCGGAATTCTGGCTATTCCTAATGACTACGGCGCGGACTATTCCGCTGGCGTCAAGATGGCTGCCGAGGCCAATGGCATCGAAATTGCCTGGGAGCAAGCCGTTATCCCGGCTTCGGCTGGTGGCGACGCCACCCAGACCGAAGCAGTTGCGAAGATCGCCGCGGATACTCCTGATCTGGTGATTCTCGTTGTTGGTCCGAGTGAGACGGCCGCCATTGTCGGTGGTGCGGCTCAGCAGCTGGGAGCCACGGTCCCGCTGTTCATTGGTGCGGCGCCATCGTGGAACTCGGCCCTGTTGGCTTCGCCAGCGGCGCCGGCGTTCGAGGCGGGCATCTTCTTCCAGTCGTCGTTCGTCCCCGGATGGGACACGGACTCGGTTGGACACGAGAAGATGCGTGCGGCGGTTGACTCGATCGGCCAGGCTCCGAACGACTTCTGGATCTCAGGTTGGGTCTCGCAGTACGGCTTGAAGTCTGCTCTTGATGGGGCCTTCGACTCCGGCGATCTGACCAAGGCCGGCATTGAGGCGGCGGCCCTGGCGCTGGAGACTGTTGACTACGAGGGCATGATGCCGGAGCGTTCTTTCGCCGGCGCAGCCAACGACGTGTTCCCCCGGGAATCAGTCATGGGTGCCTTCTCAGCAGACGCTTCAACGGGCATCGAGACGGTGCAGGACTTCTTCGTCGGGCCGACTGGTTCTGCGTTCGAGTTCAGTGCCGCTTGCGGCGGATAGCCAATAACCAACGAGGCATAGAAAGAGGGGGCTGCGGAAACGCAGCCCCCTCTCTTTTG
>JAGXFS010000106.1 GCA_024637275.1 Acidimicrobiia bacterium | reverse complement strand
TCAGCCATGACTGCTTTGGCCTGTTCGAGGGTGAACCGGCCGTGGGTTACCTCGCGTCCGACGACAACACCGCTCAGATGGTGGCCACCTTTCTGGAGCGCCATCAGCGACCGTAGGTCGTCGAGGTGTCGAACGCCACCGGCGGCGATGATCGGTTCCTCCACGATGGCCAGGGCGTCGCGCATCATCGAGTTGTCCGGCGGCTCGACCAGTGCGTCGCGGCCGGCCTCGGAAATCATGAACGCAGCTACGCCAGCCGACGCCATCTCCAGGAGAACCTCTTCCAGGAAGCGCCCGCTGTTCTGGGTCCAGCCCCTGGTGGCAAGCTCCTCATTCGGTCGGACGTCGAGCGAAACGGCGATGTGTTCGGGGTATTGGGCGCACAGTTCGTAGACCATGGTCTGATCTTCGATGGCGGCGGTTCCCATCACCACCCGCCAGGCTCCTGACTCGATGAGCCGGGCGGCTTCGACCTGTGAACGAACTCCGCCGGCCACTTGCACCGGGACTTTTACCTCGCCAATCAGCCGATCGATCAGGTCGCGATTGCGATAGTCGCGGTTGGCCGCGGCATCGAGATCGACGACGTGGATGAAGTCGGCACCTTGGCTAACCCAGCTAAGGGCGCGCCCGACGGGGTCGTTGTCCAATGTGATCGCGTCGCTGATCTTGCCGCGAGGAAGCCGGACCGATCGCCCGGCGAGAATGTTGACACGTGCATAAAGATCCATGGACTGAAGTTACCACGGGGTAGGTGTCGCCATGGTGGTGTTCTAGTGTGAGTGGTTCATCGAGGAGGCGACATGAAGTACCGCAATGTTGGCAAATGGGGCATCAAAGTGTCCGAGATCGCTCTCGGAGCGTGGACAACTTACGGTGATTCTGTGGAAGATCTTTCGGTTATCAAGAAGATCACCCAGGTGGCCTACGAGGGAGGCGTCAACTTCTTCGACAACGCCGACGTCTATGCCCTCGGCAAAGGTGAGCAGGTCATGGGCCGGGTGCTGGCCGACTATCCCCGCCACACGCTGGTCATGTCCTCGAAGGTCTATTGGCCGATGTCCGATGACGTCAACGATCGGGGCCTTAGCCGCAAGCACATACGCGAATCGATCGACAACTCATTGCGCAACCTCAAGACTGACTACCTCGACCTCTACTTCGCACACCGGCACGATGACACGGTCCCCATGGAAGAGATCGTGACGACGTTCTCGGGTCTGATCGACTCGGGCAAAGTTACCTACTGGGGTACATCCGAATGGCCAGCAGACAAGATCGCCGAGGCGGTGGCGTTCGCCAACGACAACGCTTTCCACCCACCGATCGTCGACCAGCCTCAGTACTCGATGCTGCATCGCGAACGGGTCGAGAACGAGGTCATGCCGGTTACCGATGCGGCCGGAATGGGACTGGTGGTTTGGTCGCCATTGGCGATGGGCATGCTCACCGGCAAGTACGACGACGGGCTTCCCGAAGGTGCTCGCTTGTCCGATAACGATGGGTTCCGGGAGCGGGTTCTCAGCGATGTCAATCGCGCCAAGGTCAAAGACCTCCTGGAGATTGCCGACGGGCTGAATGCCAGCCGGGCGCAGTTGGCGCTCGCCTGGGTGTTGCGTACCAAGGCGGTCTCGTCAGCAATCACGGGGGCCACCCGCCCCGAGCAGATCGCCGAAACGATCGGCGCCACCAGCGTCAACCTCAACGACGAGACTGTTGCCCGGATCGAGGCAATTCTGGCCGACGGCTAGGTAGAGCGTCGCCTTGCCGGTCAGTCCTCGGACCAAACGGCCAGTTCGTTGCCGCTCGGGTCCAGGAAGTGGAAACGGCGGCCCCCCGGGAAGCTGAAGGCCGATCGCGAGATCGTGCCCCCCGCCGACGTGACCGCACTTTCGCTGGCGGCGAGGTCTTTTGAGTACAGGATCACAAGTGCGCCGTCGGTGGACGGTTGGCGGCCGTCGGGATCGTGCTCAAACCCGCCTTCGACACCCGCGCCGGCGAAGCTCACATAGTCCGGACCCCAATCCTGAAACGTCCATCCAAAAGCCGCGCTATAAAAGGCTTTGGTCGCCTCGATATCAGACGACGGCATCTCGATGTAATTGATCGTGTGGTGCACATTGGCGTCGGTCATGAGCCAACTATATCGAGAGGCCGGTCGTCGGCGTTGGTGAGGTCGGGAGTGAGTGGTCTCTTGCGCAGGAGCAGCACGACGGCGAATACGAAACACCAAAGGACCAGGCCAAGGAACGACGTCACGTAGACGAAATAGCCGGCATCTGAGTCGAGTCCAAGTGGGCCAGCCGCGCCTGCCAGAACCAGCAAGATCGGAAAGATGGCCAAAGCAGAGATCGCTCGCGGGAATGTCCGATGGCGTGCCGAGAGCATGCTGGTGCCAATTGCCCAAAAGCTGAGAGCGAGCAACCCGCCAGCGCCGAGTCCCTGGGTTCCGATCATTTGGACCGCTAGATACGCCGACAAACCCCAGTCATGATTGAGACTGTCTATGTAGATGAGCGTTCCGGGCGTCGAAACCCGGAGTGCTCCGTGTACCAGGAATAACGCTGAGGCGAATAGCCCCCAGGCTGTTGTGGCCCTTGTCGCCCATGATCGGTTGCTCTGGATTTCGTCGACAGCCAGGACCGCCGCACTGAAACTGAGGGCCATGACCCACAAAGCGATGCCTGCATAGACGAAGTTTTGGGGATTATCCCGGATGAACTCGATGGTCACTGCTGGATGGTCAGCGTCAGACGAGCCCATACCGAACTGGATGACAAACCACGACACGAGCGCAACGCTGAAGACCAGCAGCCCGACTCCGGCCGCTCGCGTAGGCCGTCGGGTCGTCATTGGAGGGGAGCTTTGCATAGTGGGACCTTCGAGTCATAAAACTGAGTCGAACGGACGCGAGGCACGGAGCCGCAACTGCTGAAGGTTCGCAACCGCTTGGCGGTGGGCGGAGGCTTCGCCTCTGAAGTGATGTTATGCGACTCTGGGGTAGTCGGCCGGTCGATTTCGCGAAATTTCTGGCCCATAGCCGGCGCAAGCCGTGACGATGTTGGCCCGGAATCTCGTGGCTATCGGTCCGTAGCCAAGTCACTTCGCAGGATGCCAAACGTGAGCGAATCGAACCACTCTCCCGTGTCGGTCGACCACGCCTCCCGGAGCGTTCCTTCGAGCAGAAAGCCTGCTTTGGATAGGACACGGTGGATGGCGTGGTTGTCGGATCGGGTGTAGGCCTCGATCCTGTGAAGCTCGGGATACGTATCGAACAGGTACTCCACGAGCCAGTCGGTGGCCTGAGTGCCGATCCCTTTGTTGCGGTAGCGGCTTGCGATTCGGAGATCGAAAACTGGCGCGCCTTGGCCGATGTCATCGAGGTCGAGCAGTTGGATCAGACCGGCCGTGTGTTCATCGGGGTTCTAAAGGTTTCCCGCGTCACAAAACACGGCATCAACGTCCGCTTTGTGACGATGGTCTAACGCCCCGATGTCGGGAGTGGCGAATCGTGCAGCGCAGCTTCGAGGAACGGCCGGAATTCCGACAGCGTCATCGAGTCCCATGTACTCAGCGTGCTCAAGCCACCTCGCCCCAGACACCCACCGTCGTAGGCACCGGCTGTAACGGAGATGACCTGGGACCCAATGATTGTGGCGTACTGAAGGTTCATATCCGACGGCGCTCCGTCTGCCAACATGCCGACAAATCCGTAAAAGATGCCCGGGCTGCCTGCAAACACGAAGGAGTCAGGACCGAGCTTTTCAAAAACATAGTCGGCCGGGCATTTATCAGCTTGATCCGACTCGATGGCTTCGTGGAATCCATCTGCAAGGTCCGCCAGATTTGGGGCCGCATCAGCGGCCGGGAAGAGACTCTCGATGGAGACCGAAAAGGTCGTCCGCTCAAGCGTCCCAACTTGGAGTCCGTCGCGTTCGACACACATGAAGCTGCCGAGGCCGTCGCAAGCTCGGACGGTCCAACCTCCCCCGAGGTTCGCCACGTGATCCGGTTCATCCCATTGGATCAGTCCTGCAGGCCCGGCTGGCCTGGGGTCCACTACCGTGTCCGAGGCGGCGTCATTCCCGAGACAAGCAGACATGAAAACCACCGCAACCAAGGCTCCTATGACATTGCGCTGCATTCACTTTTCTCCTTGTCCGGACCCTGCGCGGAGTCTATCGGAAGCGGCACAGCCCTAATTAAACAAGTAGTTGACCGATGGTGTGACGGAACAGTCACGGCGCCCACCAATACCCTCATACTCGAAACGATCTGAGGTAATGAGACGCGGGGAAATCACTCGGTAGGTGGCGCCGGGGCGTCGAGGCTCCACAACGAGCGAACTCGTGGTCTAGCTTCAACGACGGAAGTATGCGGAGACCGCATCGCAGCCCTTCATACTCGACGGGCTACGTGCCGGTAGGTCGCGGAGCATTGCGCCTCTGATGGGGCCGCCGAGCGGCTTCTCGGCTAGCGCTCACCGTCGCTGCGCACGATGCAGAAATGGTTCCCTGCCGGATCGGCCAAGACCATCCAACCGCTACCGTCGGGGTTCCGCCTATCGGCCACTTCGGTAGCTCCGAGTGCAAGCACCCGCTCGATCTCCTCATCCCGGCGCCGATCGGTCGGGGCGAGGTCAAAGTGCATACGCCCTCCGGGCTTCCGGACATCATCGACCTCGCCAAACAGCAAACTATTGTTCCCGCTGCGGTCGGCCATGACGCATTCCTCGTCACCCGGCTCGTTCTGATAGCCCTCGACATTGACGTAGTCGAGAACCTTCTTCCACCACTCGCACAGTTCGTAGGCGTTGGTGCAATCAATAATCGTGTCTGAAATGCGAGAAGCCATGGCGTCGATGATAGGAGGCCATGCTCAACGCTGACCCCACCACTCGTCGGCTTGCAGTGTGGGATTATGTTCGAGTGGAAGGTCCGAGGAACGACGTGAGACGTGAGGACAATCGGTGGCCCCTCGTCCCTCTTGCCCGCCAGCTCCTCGTCAGCAATCTCGCTCCTGATGGAGTGGTGCGGATCGAGTTCACGGCAGCGTTTCCCCACATCGACGGCTTCGGGGTGTGGCTGGGTACGACAACAGACGAAGAGCGCGAAGCTCTTGGGGACAACCCGCGATATGGCGACGTCCGACAAGCCTTGATTGATTGCGGCTTCACTGCCGAGCAGCTCACGGACCTGGTTACGACCGCCCCGTCGCACGAAACGGTGGATCGGGATTATGAGGGCAGTTGGTTCTACGCCCTCCGATGATCGGCACATCGCACGCAGCCATCAGGACCAAGCTACGGGCCATCGGCTGGCGCTCGGAAAGTTGGCGATTCGCTCTCGTCGGTGGCTGTTCCGTTGCGTCTTCGTATGAATTGTGGGTCGCTCTCGATGAACAGCTCACCATTCGACACGTAGGTCGGGAAGGGGGTGAGCGAACGGGGGCTCGGTCCGGCCAGGTACGTCCCGTTGAGCGAGTACTTGCTCCCGTGGCAGCTGTCGCTGAACGTCCACTGTTCAGTAGCGAAATAATCGAGTGGACAGTCTGATCGGGGATCGCGGTCCTCGAACGCGACGACGCCGAAAAACTGGGTGGCAACGATGTAGACGCCAAGATCCGGAAGGTGGGCAACCTCCCCAACTTCGAAGAACGTGTCGGACGACTCGGTGTTGATGTCGGTTGGGACAGTGCAAGAACCGGCCATACCCGCCAGGACTAGGAGCAAGAGAACGGATCGCCGATACATCGCGAAAGCATACGCCCGGCCGGGTTCGCCGACTAGATGTGATCCTGCTGAAACTCTTCGAGCTTTCGAAGGTGCTCGAGGTCTTTCGGTCTGCCGGCGATCCGCTTGTAGGCGATGACGTGTTCGAGTCGCACGAATGGCAGGCCGTCGATCGTCTCGGCCGTGTCGATCAGATGGTCGATGTCGAAGTCGCCGTAGCCCGATGACCTGCCGATGGTGATGGCGTGGTCGAAACACTGGACGATGTCCACGCCGTACTCCTCAACGAACCCCACTTCGCCAACGACACAAGCACGTTCCCAGGCCGGACCGCGGCTGATGATGTCGAGGTCATTGGTGGCGTCGATGATCCCGCGCACGATGAGTGGGCCGCTTCCGAACACGGCGGGGTGGCCGAGTGGGAGTTCGAGCGATCGAAGCGATCCGAACAGATCCAACGATCTACCTCCGTTAACGAGTCGCTGCGACGCGGCGAGTCGGGACGCCCGCCAATCGATCGGCCTGCACGATGACCTCGGAGAACCCGGCCTCGCGGAGATGGTTGCCCAGCATTTCGAAATCGATCGCTATCGGGTTTTCGTCGACGTCGTCGTGTTGGTGGTGGCGTTTGCGCATCTGTTCGAACTTTGGATGGGTTTCGTCAGCGAAGTCTTCGTCGAGGATCAAGACTCGACCGCCCGGTTTCACGACCCGGATTAGTTCAGTAGCGGCCTCGCCGAGGTCGCTGACGTGATGGACGACGTTGACCATCCAGGCCACGTCGATCGAATCGGTCTCGGCAGGCAAGTGCTCGCCGGTACCTTCCATGACCGTCACACGGGATCCGAGCCGTCGTCCAGCAACCCGGGCTTTCAAGATGTTCCGCATGAACCCCATCGGCTCGACGGCGATCACTTGGACGTCGCGCCTTCCCGCAGCCACGAAAGTGGCGGCGCCGAGTCCTGCCCCGATGTCGAGGACCGCCATGCCCGGTTGCGGGTCGGCGAGGTCTACGACGACGGCATTGATGTCACTTGACCAGAGTTCGAAGAAATGGCGCCCATACCCGAGCATCGCTTTGATCGTCGATCGGTCGTGGGCGAGGCGCGCTTCATGATGGGGTCCGTGATCGTGGCTCATTTAGAACGGCACGTTAACCGCGGCGCATACGAACTTCAGGAACGGCACGGTGCGCTTGCACAGGTCAGTAAATTCGTTCAGAAAATCAGCCGATGTCACCTGCTTCTGGGTGAGACGGGCAGTGGCGACGAAGTCCTTACGTTTGAGATCCTCGATCAGCAGGTGGTCGGCGTCGTAGCCCTTCGGAGGTCGCGTCAACGAGTCACCCTCCAGGCGGAAGAAATCGGTGAAGCGCTTGTTCGTGGTCGCCTTTTTCCATCCGGTCGGGTCGGCGTCGATGGCCTCACGGAATTGATAAGCCACTTTGGTCTCGGGCCGCCACAGCCCGCAGCCCATGTAGTTGGCGCCCGGCTCAAGGTTCAGATAGAAGCCTGGGGCATGCGCGTCCTTGCCCATGACATGGCGGAACTGCATCCCGGTATTGGTCTTATAAGGCGTCTTGTCCTTGGCAAAGCGAGTGTCCCTTTGGATGCGGAACAACGAACCACCAACGCCCCGGGTGTCTGCCACGAAATACGGGCTGATCTTCGACAACCGTGGCCCGAACGCCTCGATGAAGTCGAGGGCGGGGTTCTTGATGTTTTGGACGTATTTGTCCTGGTTTGCTTTGAACCAGTCCCGTTCATTGTTGGCTTCGAGATCGTGCAGGAACGTGTACAGCTTGGGTGAGAATTTGACCGTCATAGTTCGACCATATCGCACCGGCCCGACAAAATCGAGACTCTCATAGCGCCCGAATATTTTCGAACGCCGACAACTCGGGACTTTCGGCCCTATGCACGGTATTTCATAATTCCCGACTATGTAATTATGAAATTGGAACTACTGCCGAGAACCGACCTGGCGGTGCGTGCGCTTCGGTACCTGGCTGACGGCGAGACCCGTAACTCCGATGACATTGCCGTGGCAATCCATTCGACCCCTCAACACATCCAACATGTGATGGCTCCGCTTACCGGTGCCGGCTGGGTCCGATCCCGACGTGGACCGAGCGGCGGATACACCATCGAAACGGCGGCCGATCCATCGATCCTCGAACTGATCGAAGCAGTCGAGGGCCCAACCGCCGACGGCCAGTGTGTCCTCAGGACCAGTACCTGTAATGAAAACCTGCCGTGCGCGCTGCACGACGCCTGGGTGCAAGCGCGTGGGGCGCTTGTCGAGGCGCTCGGCCAACGCCCGGTTATTGAACAGCCCGATCCACTTAATGGAGGAAAGCAATGACTACCCGACCCCCCGAAACCCCCTCCCATGTGCATCCTGCACTTGGCTGGCTTCTGGCAGCGGCACTAGCCGGGGTGCTCGTCGCCTCGGGCCTTGGCATTGTGTCGATGGTGCTGCTGGCTTCACACAACTCGGTAGATAGAGATGTCGTGCAGGCGCTGGTGGATGAGCAACTCGCCGCGTTCACACCGCCGGAAGCGGCTGCTACTCCGTCTGCAACGATTCCGGCACCGACGACCGACCCCATTTCGGTCCCTGTGCAGACTGAGTTCGGGTCGGTACTTCCAACACTGACGCCCAAAGCTGAGCTCTCGCCAGCTCCGGCCGATGAGGTCAATGTGTCCTACGCGCCGAGTGTTCCTCCGGCTGCCGATCGGACCAATCAAGCCATTGTGACGGTCGAATTCGACATCGTGGAAAAGGTGGCGGCTATCGACCCAGCGACCGGTATCGAATTTGAGACTTGGGGATATCAAATCCGGGGGGATGACCAGCTGACCGGAACCCCCGGACCCATGGTGCGGGTGCGGGTTGGCGACGTCCTCCGGTTTGTGATCTACAACCCTGAGGAAAACCTGTCCGCCCACAATGTCGACTTCCATGCAGTGACCGGTCAAGGAGGCGGCGCGGAGAACACGCTGGTCGCCCCTGGGGAATCGGCCGTGATTGAAGCGCGGATGTTGTACCCGGGGATGTTCATGTATCACTGCGCAGCGGGTGACGTCCCGGGTCATATTGCCCACGGCATGTACGGCGGCATCCTCGTAGATCCCGAAACTCCACTACCGCAGGCCGACAAGGAGTTCTATATTGTCCAGTCCGAGTACTACCTGACCGCAGCCGATTCGGGTGCGTACACGCAGGACCGGGTGGCGATGACTGATGAGCACCCGACGATGGTGGTCTTCAACGGTGCCAAAGGCGCCCTTACTGGAGACAATGCCCTGCAGATCGACGTTGGTGACCGGGCCCGGTTCTACTTCATCAACGCCGGACTCAACCTCGACTCGAACTTCCATCCCATCGGCTCACATTGGGATTCGGTCTGGCCAGAAGGAGCGTCGCTCAATCAACCGATTCGTGGCTCGCAAACCACCCTGGTTCCCGCGGGTGGCGGGGTCATCGTTGATCTGCTCGGGCAGGTTCCATCGAACATCATCCTGGTAGACCACGCGCTTACTCGTGCGTTCGACAAGGGTGCCATTGGGATCGTGACGGTGTCGGGCGATGCCAATCCTGAAATCTTCGAGGTCGGTTCTACGGAAGGTGCGACGGCGAGCACCGATACACCTGCAGCGGTTCCTGAAGGGACGGTCGTCACGATCGTGGATGGGGCCTGGACCGGCCAGCCACTCGACGCTCCAGACGAGTTCGCCGACAATGAAGTCCCGATTGACTACGACATCAACGTACTCACCGTCAAAGTAGGTACCACCGTGACCTGGGTCAACGAAGACTCACAAGCACACACCGTTACGGATGTGGGCTTGGGATTCGATTCTGGCTTGATGTCCAAAGGTGACACGTGGTCCTACACGTTCACAGAAGTCGGCGAATTCGAGTACTTCTGCGCTCCCCATCCGTGGATGCGGGCCAAGGTCATCGTCGAGAGCTAACCAACCAGACAGGCTGTTAACCGAGTCGGGCGAACGCACATGCGTTCGCCCGACTGGCGTTTCAGTTTGGTTTCGCAGCTAGCGAATTATTCGGCGTCTTCGAACCGACCCCGGATGCGGGGGAACTTGACGGGAGCGTGGACATGGCAGGCTTCACGCTTGTTGTAACGCGACAGCACGGTCTCGCAGGACATGTCAGCGCATATTCTATGAGCGTTATAAGTCTTGGGGCGACGGGTACGGCCGGCTGGTCTGCTGGCGATAAATGTCGAGTCCATGTTGGTTCCTTTCAGGTAAAACGGTTGGAACGGGCGGCCTTGTGGGAGGCTGGGAGGGCCGTACCGCCCGTTCCGATGATTTCGTCAAATCTGATAAGCCAGCGCCTCCTCAAGTTCGGCCGCGACCTCGGGATTAACAGTCGTGTGGAGTAACCGACCGTCGAAGCGCCGAAGTTCTGCGAGCAGATGGGCGAGTTGGTAATCCTTTAGAAGAACGAAGAGGGCGGCTTCGCCATCGCCGAGGCTGTCGCCAAGGTCGCGCATCTGGTTGTCATTGATCCCGATATCGCGCAGTTTGCCGAAGAGTCCCCCCGCCGCGGCGCCGATCGCAGCACCGATGAACGGGGCTGCAACGGCGAGGCCGATGAGTGCCCCCCACATGCCGCCGGTGGCGGCACCCTGGGTGGTACCCATATCGCGGGTCTGATGAATATGGACATGTCCGCCGTCGGTCTTGTTGACAATGGCGAGGTCGTCGACGTCGATCGACTGACGGCGCTCGAGCCGGATCATGGCGATGCTGGCTTCCTGAGCGAGTAATGGGTCGGCGAACCGGACGGCGATCAGTTCCAGCACCTGGGCAACGGCGTCGCTGTCGGTGGCGAAATGGTCTTCTGCGGAGGTCGTCAAGCTGCCTTCCATGACGGTAACTATGGGGGAGGCGTCTAAACGTACAGGCAACAGAACCTAAGAAGACCCTAAGAACCAAATACTGGTAACTGGCTGGCTAGGAAGCCGCAGCGTGCACCCGAAAGCCGACTATGGCCCCGCCGTCGGGGGCGTCTTCGACGATGGTCGTCCCGCCGTGGAAAGCCACGATCTCGTCGACGATGGCGAGTCCCAGGCCAGAGCCTGGGAGGGTGCGGGCTTTATCAGAACGGTAGAACCGGTCGAACACTCTTGCCTTGTCGGCGTCACTGATCCCAGGCCCGTGATCGCGCACCCGCACCTCGCCATCGGCGACGGCTACCTCGATGGGTTGATCGGCTGCGCTCCACTTGTGGGCGTTGTCGATGAGATTGGAAACCGCCCGCTCGATCAGGGTCGGTCGTCCGGTAACGACGGTGTCATCTGAGGTGACGATCACCGCCCGGTTGTAGCGGCGTTCGGCTCGGTCGGCGACCCGGCTGACCAGGGCGCCCAATTCGATCTCCATGATCGGTTCGTCGCTCGTCTGATTGTCCTTGGCGAGTTCGACCAACTCGGACACGAGAGTCGTCAGTTCTTCAAGCTCGAAGTTGACGTCCTTGAGGATATCTTTTCGCTCCGAAAGTTCTAGGCCGTCGGCGCGTTGGAGGAAGTCAATGTTGGTGCGCAAGGCGGTTAGCGGCGTTCGGAGTTCGTGTGAAGCGTCGTCGATGAGGCGTTTCTGCTGGCTACGCGAGGCAGCCAACGCCGTGAGCATGGTGTTGAAGGCCCGGGACACTCTTCCGACCTCGTCGTTGCGCCGCACTCGAATCGTGGCATCCAGATCCTGGGTCCTGGCGACATTCTCGGCAGCGGCGGCCAGTGAACCCATCGGCCGCAGGGAAGCGGCGGCGAGACCCGATGCGATAAGGCCGGCCGAGGCGGCGCCGATCAGGCCAATCAC
>JAGXFS010000105.1 GCA_024637275.1 Acidimicrobiia bacterium | reverse complement strand
TTGTCGGGCTGGTCAGATTTGAACTGACGACCCCCTGCTCCCAAAGCAGGTGCGCTACCAAGCTGCGCTACAGCCCGTCTTGTGTTCGATCAGTTTGGCACGTTTGGGAGCCGGTAAAACCGCTATCCGGTGAAGCCACTCCAGAATTGGCAGCTTGAGCTGGTTCAGATATACACTGGTTCCGGGTCGCTAGCTCAATTGGCAGAGCAACGGACTCTTAATCCGCAGGTTCCGGGTTCAAGTCCCGGGCGGCCTACCACCAGAACGGAGCGTCTCTTCGATGAAGGGCGCTCCGTTCTCGTTTGTGGCAGCACCAACATCTGTCGCGGCTTTGGTAGACGCGACCCGAACCCACCCCCGCAGGAACCGATTATCCTCACGCCAGATCTATGCGGACGAGGCGGAATTGGTAAACGCCCCCGGGTGACAGCGGTCCCGACCCAGGACCGACCCGAGCGGGTCACGTCCCGATTATCCTCTCTCTTGATCTATCGCGGACGTGGCGGAATTGGTAGACGCCCCCGGGTGACAGCGGTCCCGACCCAGGACCGACCCGAACCCACCCCCGCAGAAACCGATTATCCTCACCGCCAGATCTATGCGGACGTGGCGGAATTGGCAGACGCCCCCGGGTGACAGCGGTCCTGGCTCCAGGACCGACCCGAACCCACCCCCGCAGGAACCAATTATCCTCACCGCCAGATCTATGTGGACGTGGCGGAATTGGTAGACGCCCCCAGGTATCTGTGGTCCTGACCCAGGACCGAGCCGAACCCACCCCCACAAGAACCGATTATCCTGGCACTCGATCTATTGCGGACGTGGCGGAATTGGTAGACGCGCCAGGTTTAGGTCCTGGTGGGCGAAAGCCCGTGGGGGTTCGAGTCCCTTCGTCCGCACCAAAACCGCTACTGGCAGGGTGTACTGATGTTTGAGTTCAAAGTGGGTTCGTATCCGATCCGGGTGCACTGGTCGTATCTGCTGCTGATCATCCTGGTTCTCAATGCCCGCTTCGGCATCATCGGAATCGTGATCTGGTTGGCAGTGGCCTTCTTATCCATTCTTTTGCATGAGTTCGGTCACGCCTTCATGGTCCGTCGCAAGGGGGCCGTACTCAATCACATCATGCTGTATGGACTCGGTGGCGTTACCGTGTGGAATGAGCAGTACGGGTCCTCGGTGAGTTGGAAAGACCGGATTCTCATTTCGGCGTCCGGGCCGCTGACCGGCATTGCCTCCGGTCTGGCGGTATTCGCCGGAATCCGTTTCGGCTTGTTCGGAGAAGCCATGCAGTCGGTGGTCACAGTTCCTTGGCGGGTCGGACTGGGTCTGTGGGCCTTTCAAGGAGCCTGGATCTCGTTCGCCGTTGCCAGCCTGGTATGGGTGGGCCTCATGTGGGGCCTCATCAATCTGTTGCCGATCGGGGGACTCGATGGATCGCACATACTCGGCGAGATTCTTGAGCGCCGGGACCCCAGGGACGGCCGAAAAACGGCGGCCTGGGTGGGCATCATCGTGGCGGGGGCGGCGGCGGTATATGCGGTGGTTGTGTGGCGGTCATGGTTCATTGCGTTTGTGTTCGCCATGTTTGCGCTCAATGACTACGCCAGGGTCAACGATCAACCGCCCCCATTCGGGAACATCCGCAGCTAACCACCGGACGGCAGTTGAGCGAGTTCGCTCCGGAGCTTCCTGATCGCCCTGGCACGATGCGACAGACGCTGTTTTTCTGTGCGCCCCATTTCCGACAGCGTCGAGCCGTCAACCTCAAAAATCGGGTCGTACCCGAAACCTCCGCTCCCCCGGCGCTCTTCGGAGATTCGTCCTCGAAGCACTCCCTCGACCACTAGTTCGTGGTCAGCATCGACGTAAGCGACGGCCGTGCGGAAGTCAGCTTGGCGGTCAAACCGCCCTGTCAGTTCGGCGAGCATCTTGGTGACGTTGTCATCGTAGGTCGCATCTGGTCCGGCGTACCGGGCCGTGTGGATGCCTGGTCGGCCGCCAAGCGCTTCGACGAAAAGACCGGTGTCGTCGCCGATCGACGGGAGTCCGGTCGCGGCGTATACCGCAGCCGCCTTCAGCATCGCATTGCCCGCCAGCGTGTCGGCGTCCTCAACCACATCATCCCAAACGAGATCGGTGACCAACTCACCAACCACTCCAGCCAAGAGTTCGGCGATCTCCACGATTTTGTCGGGGTTCTTGGAGGCGACGACGGCCCGCGGGATCACAATCCGAGGAGCTCTTTCTGAGCAGCCGTCAGTTCGCCGATGCCATCGGCTGCCAGATCCAATAGCGCGTTGAACTCATCCCTGGTGAATGCCGCCTTTTCGGCGGTTCCTTGCACTTCGACCAATAGCCCTCGTCCGGTCATGACGACATTCATGTCGACGTCGGCATTCACGTCGTCGACGTATTCCAGGTCGAGTAACGGCGTTCCATCGACGATCCCCACCGACACCGCGGCGACTGAATCGATGACGGGGATTTCGGCAAACTGGCCAGATGCCACAGCTGCGCTGAATGCGTCGTACATGGCGATGTAGGCACCGGTAATCGCGGCCGTACGGGTTCCCCCGTCGGCCTGGAGCACGTCGCAGTCGACCTGAACCATGGCTTCACCCATTTTTTTCATATTGACGACGGCGCGCAATGACCTGCCAATCAGGCGAGAGATCTCTTTGGACCTTCCACCCTCATAGTTGTTCCGCCGAATGCGATCTTCCGACGATCCGGGCAGCATTCCATATTCGGCTGTAACCCATCCGGCGCCAGATCCTTTCATCCAGCGGGGAACGTCTCGTTCCACGCTGGCGGTGCAGAGCACTCGGGTTTCACCCATTTCGATGAGCACGGAGCCGGGCGTCATATTCGTGAACCCCCGGGTAATCCGAACATCCCGTAGCTCGTCTGCCGGTCTTTCACGTTGTGCCATGTCGCTCCTGTAGTTCGATGATCATTCCTGGTGTAGCCGCGATGACGTCTCCATCGAAGACCTCCGACGCTTCTTTGGTTGCTACGTCGGCATCGTTGGTCGGCCACAAATGGGTGAGAACCAGTCGGCCTGCGTTGGTGCTCGCTGCCAGTTGTCCGGCTTCTGAAGCAGTCAGATGATGGGGCCATGGCTTGTCCTGGGGTGCTCCGAGATACGAAGCCTCGGCCAGCAGAAGGTCAGCGCCTTCGGCCCACGTTGCCATCCCTTCTGCGACCCCGGTGTCTGCGGTGTAGACAACGCTTCCCTGCTCAGTGGCAATCCTCACGGCGACGGTCGGTACCGGATGGTTGGCAGGAAAGAAGCTCACCTGAAGGTCCCCTATCTCAAGTTCGGTGCTCCGATCGACACGATGGAAGTCGAGAGCGTCAAACACGGCGCTCCCCTTGCGGCCGATCAGCGCTTCGAAGCGCTCGAATACGGAGGCCGGTGCGTACACGGGGACCGCCGGTAGGTCAGGATGCCCGTAGCGTCGGGCGTACGAGAACGGGAGTACATCCACGCAGTGGTCAACATGCTCATGCGAAATGATGATGGCATCGACACTTGTCGGATCGATATGCTCTTGCAACGCCGCGAATGTCCCGGTTCCGCAGTCGAGCCAGACGGTCATCAGATCAGTCTGGATGAGGTATCCCGACGATGGGCGGCCTGGGGTCGGGTAGGTGCCATTGCACCCGAGGATCGTCAAACGCATCCGAACGATCCTAGGCCAGTCAGCCGATAACCCGGGTCAGTGGAGGCCGGTTGGCGGCCTTCTCAAAGTCAGTCCCAAGGCTGCCGACCAACCGAAAGCGGCGATCCGCCAGTTCGTAGAGCCGCAGTTGGTCCTTGGCTATGACGATGTACAGCCAATCTGCGGCCGGAGCTGCGGCCAGGTCGGTCGACGATGGGACGGGCAATCCATCCGGATGCGAATGAAACATCCCGGCGATTTCCCATCCGTGCCGTTCGGCGTGGCGGTTCGCGCCGAAATACTCGTCGGGGGCGATAGTGAAGGCGCGGGGTGACGCGTCGGCGTTCGATAGGCAATAGACGAAACGAACCGTCCCCTGCGAATCGACTGCCAGCAAACCGCAAGCCTCCCCCGGTCGATCGTGTGCTGCGTGGGCCAGCATCGCCTCGACCATCACAGGATGAATCTGCGGTTCGGTCAAGGACTGAGACGTTCGTAGAACCAGCCACCTTCGCCGGGCGTAAAGCGGATACGATCATGCATCCGGTTCACCTGACCCTGCCAGAACTCAAATCGACCCGGAATCAGACGGTATCCACCCCAGTCATCCGGTCTTGGGACGTCAGCGCCAGCCCAGCGCTGGTCTTCTTCTTCGTAGCGCTCACGCAATACGTGGCGGTTCGCGACGGGGATCGACTGCCGACTGGCCCGCGCCGCCAACTGTGATCCCCGAGGCCGGGATGCAAAGTACGTGTCAGACTGCTCCGGGTCGACCTTTTCTACCGCTCCCAAAATCCGCACCTGACGGTGCAGCGGCTCCCAATGAAAGACCAATGTGGCATAGGGATGGGCGGCGAGTTGCTCCGCCTTGGTACTGCCGTAATTCGTGTAGAAAACGAACCCGTCCGGACCGTGTTCTTTGAGCAGCACGACCCGAGCGTCAGGCATCCCGAGGGCATCGACGGTGGCGAGCGTCATCATGTTGGCCTCGGGAAGGTCGGCTTGTACGGCTTCATCAAACCAGTGCGTGAACTGATCTACCGGATCCGCGGCGAGGTTCGCCTCGAGAAGTCCGTCAACGTCATACTCGATCCGGGGTGCTTCCATGGTCGGCCTAAGCGAGCGGCACGATGTATTTCAACACAACTGCAAAGTGGAACAACGACCCTGCCACCACGAGCACGTGAAAGACCTCGTGATAGGAGAAGATACGTGGGAAGAGACGGGGACGTTTCGTAGCGAAGGCGATCATCCCAATCAGGTATGCGATTCCACCGGCGAGGAGCAGCACGATACCCACCGGAGCGAGGCGGTCGGCCATCACCGGCAGCGGCACGACGGCGAAGCATCCCATCGTGGTCGCCAGGGCCACGGGCAGCCAGACTCGCGCCCGGTGAAAGACGATTCGCTCTACGGTCCCGGCCAGAAAAGCTGTCCAGACAATCGCGAGCGTGGCGATGCGCCAGCCTCCTTCAAGGAGGTTGTAGGCAAATGGCGTGAACGAACCGGCGACGAGCAACAGGATCATCGAGTGGTCGATCCTTTGCATACGGGCTTTCCATCGTTCACCCCACGGAATTGAGTGGTAGAGAGCGCTGGTGGTGTAGAGCGCCACGAGCGAAACCCCGAAGACGATCATCGACACCATGCGGGGCCGGTCGTTGACCGTCGAAATGATCAAGACGATAAGTCCGCCGATGGATGCGACTGCGGCAGTTCCGTGAAGCAGCCCGCGTATCGGGTTCTGCATATGTCCTAGCGTGATGCGTTGCACTCCAACAGCGTAACGGCAAAAGCTGCGTAGCATGACCCATCCATGAAACAGATCGCCCGAGGCATCAGAAAACGTTGCCCGCACTGCGGGGGTTCTGACCTATTCACCCGCTGGTGGACCATGCGGCGGAACTGTCCGACCTGTGGCCTGAAGTTCGACCGCGATGCCGGCTACGGAACCGGCGCCATGATCGTCAACACAGCCGCCACCATCGGGACGTTCCTGGTCGTCTTCGTCGGCATCATGGTCGCCACCTGGCCCGACGTTCCATGGACAGCCGCTCTGGTAATCACCATCGTCGTCAACACCATCGTTCCGATCGTGTTTTACCCGTGGTCCAAAACGATCTTTCTTGGCCTGGACCTGGCGGTCCGGCCACTATCGGCCGAAGAATCCGCTGCCGCCGATGTCTGGCTGCGACAGAACGCAACTACCGCCGGCGCCGCTTCCGCAACGGATTGACGACGACCTGCTCATACGGGGGCGGTTCAAACGACTGGAGATCCTTGAGACGAGGATCGTTTGAGAACATCTTCACTACGGTTGACAGGACTTCGGCCTCTTTCTGAAGCGTGCGTACTTCGACCATCTGATTCCACTCGACAAAGGTAACGACCAAGCCTGAACCGCCTGCTCGTGCGGTACGACCCGATCGATGCAAGTAGGTCTTGTAGTCCTTCGGTAGGTCGTAGTGGATGACGATATCGATCCCCTCGACATGCAAACCGCGTGCCGCCACGTTCGTAGCCACGAGAACTTTCGTCTTCCCCTCTGCGAACGAGGCCAGAACCCGCTCCCGCTTCGACTGGGGCAGGTCACCGTGCAGGGCTCTCGCGGATACACCCTCGGCGCTGATCTGCTCAGCAGCCTTGTCGCATCCGCGCTTGGTGTGCACAAACACCAGGATCCTTTCGGCATTTTCGGCAATCGCCGCCACAGCTTTCGGCTTGTCGAGGTAATGAATCTCGAGGAACCGGTGTTCCATGGTGTCAACGGTCACGCTGTCAGATTCAACCTCGTGATAGACCGGCTCGCGGAGGTGGCGTTTTACGAGCCGATCGACGGCTCCGTCGAGGGTGGCCGAGAACAACAACGATTGATGTTCGTTCTCGATCTGTCGGATGATGACGTCGACCTGCGGCAAGAAACCCATATCAGCCATCTGATCAGCCTCGTCAAGGCACACCATCTGCACGTCGGCAACCGAAACGTCGCCCCGTTCGAGAAAGTCGATCAGCCGTCCGGGAGTTGCGACCACAATGTCGGCACTACCCAGTTCGGTGCGTTGATCGCTCATCGACGCACCGCCGTAGACAGCCACCACATTCAGTCCGTAGGGGCGCCCGAGAAACCGGAGTTCTTCGGCCACCTGGAGGCACAGCTCCCTGGTTGGGACCAGCACTACGCCGTGGGGGCGGCGCTTGGTTGCCGTGGTCAACTTCATAACCATCGGCAATCCGAAGGCCAGAGTCTTGCCGGAACCGGTTTGAGCTTTGCCACACACGTCGACGCCCGAGAGGGCATCCGGGATGGTCATGGTCTGGACGGGAAAGGGAGTGGTGATACCCCGCTGTGCCAATTCGGCAACCAGGGTATCCGAAACGCCGAGATCGGCGAAAGATGTTTGAGTCATTGGGGTTAAACGATAGCGCTATTCTTCCGCCCTCCCGCCGTACCATGGTGAATCCATGTCTCTAGACGAAACTCTCGACGCCCTTGAAACGGTGGTTGCTGCCAAAAAGGGCGGCATGCGCCGCGAAGGGCAAGCCCAAATGGCCCAGGCCGTCGCCGACGCTATTTCCGGTAAGCGCCATCTTCTTGTCGAAGCCGGAACCGGTACGGGCAAGTCCTTCGCCTACATCGTGCCGGCCATCGTGTCCGGCGAACGAGTCGTCATCTCAACCGCGACCAAGAGCCTCCAGGATCAGCTGGACCGACGCGACATCCCGTTCATTGCGGCGGCGCTCGAAGCGGGATTTCCGGTCAGCTGGCAAACGGTCAAGGGCCGGGCGTCCTACGTCTGCAAAGCTCGATTGCTCGAACACACCGATGTCGCCGCCCCCGATCTCTTCAGCGAACCGAACATCGAGGACCGATACAGCCAGATCGCCGACTGGGCCGTCGACCACCCAACCGGAGATCGGGACGACCTGCCATTCAGCGTCGATGACGAGACGTGGTCGACCGTATCGGTGTCCGGGACTGAATGTCCTGGCCGGGACAACTGCCCGATGGGTAGCACGTGCTTTGCCATGCAGGCACTCGATCGCGCCGCTGAGGCGGACATCGTCATCGTCAACCATCACCTCTACGGAACACATCTCATGTCTGAACGAGGCGTCCTCCCCGAGCACGGCGTAGTCATCTTCGACGAGGGCCATCGACTGGAAGATACGTTCGCGTCGGCGTTCGGCTTCGAGATCGCCCCATGGCGTTTCCGACAATTGGACCGGGCAGCCCGCTACCTACGGGGTGTCGCCGGGTCCCGGACCACGGACGGACTGTTGGACGACCTGACCCGGGCTGCCCAGGGAGTCGAGGATGCCCTGGAAACCTACGACGGAACCCGGGTGGCGGTTCCGTCCGACCTCAAGATTCCCTTCGAAAGCGCCGCGCGAGTCGTTGCCAAAGTTCGCAAGCTGGCCGACAAAACTCCGGCTCCTACCCAGTCCCAGGAAGGCGCCAAGGCGCGGTTGATCCGACTGGCGGGTCACATGGAAGCCGATCTAGCCCTCGGACATCAACTTCCCGACGGCTACGTCGCCTGGGTCGACCGCAAGTCCTTCAACGTCGCCCCGATTCACGTTGGCGAAAAGTTGGCCGATCTCCTACTCCACGACACCACCGTCATCGTGACGAGCGCCACGCTGTCGGCCGGCGGCTCACTGCTCCCGCTCGCCAACGCATTGGGCTTCGAGCCAGACCAAACCACCGGTCTCAGAGCCCCGTCGCCATTCGACTACCAGCGGCAAGGCCGCATCTACGTGGCGAGTCACCTGCCCGAACCAAACGCCGCAGATTTCGCGGACGAGGCTGCCGACGAAATCGTTCGTCTCGTCACCGCCGCCGGCGGCCGATCGCTCATCCTCACCACCTCGTACCGAAACCTTGAACGATTCTCGGAAGCCCTGCTTGGCCTGGACGAATTCGCCGTCTTCACTCAGGGCGATCTGCCCAAACGTCAACTACTCGAGAAGTTCGAAGCGGACGAAACTTCGGTGCTGGTGGCGACCATGGGATTCTGGGAAGGGGTCGATGTCGTCGGCCGATCCCTGGAACTCGTCGTTCTCGATCGTTTGCCCTTCCCCCGGCCCAATGATCCACTGTGGGTAGCCCGCCGGGAAGCGGCTGAGCTAAGCAGGCACAACCCCTTTATGACGGTGGATTTGCCGAGGGCGGCCATGCTGACGGCCCAGGGAGCGGGGCGACTGATTCGGAGCACCACCGACCGGGGAGTGGTTGCTTTGCTCGACTCAAGAGTGGCCAGTCGTCGCTACGGCCGAACGATTCTCAATACCCTTCCCCCGATGCCGGTTCTCAACGACCTGCGACTCGTCGAGGAATTTCTAGCCGGCGACTGACGCTACGCTCTCGGCCCATGGCCGAAAAATTCATCTACACCATGATGCGGGTTTCCCGCCATTACCCACCCGATCGTACGGTTCTCAAAGACGTCACCCTGGCGTTCTTCCCCGGCGCCAAGATCGGCGTGATCGGACACAACGGCTCAGGGAAGTCATCGCTCCTGCGAATCATGGCCGGTCAGGACGATGGGTACACGGGCGACGCCAAGCTCACGGACGGATTCACGGTCGGATACCTTCCCCAGGAACCCCAACTCGACCCGGCAAAGAACGTCCTCGAAAACATCATGGACGGGGTGGCCGAGACTCAAGCCCTCATCGATCGCTACAACGAAGTGCTGGCGGGCTGGGCGGATCCAGACGCCGACTACGAGGCGCTCGGAAAACAACAGGCCGACCTCGAAGGCAAGATCGACGCCGCCAACGCCTGGGACCTCGATCGGCATGTGGCCATCGCCATGGACGCGTTGCGGGTGGCACCGCCTGACGCCGACGTCACCACGTTGTCCGGTGGTGAGCGCCGTCGAGTCGCGTTGTGCCAGCTGCTCCTGTCCCATCCGGACTTGCTTCTGCTCGATGAGCCA
Organism: Acidimicrobiia bacterium; assembly: GCA_024637275.1. GTDB lineage: Bacteria > Actinomycetota > Acidimicrobiia > Spongiisociales > JAENVV01 > JAENVV01. The sequence goes on along the minus strand of JAGXFS010000105.1, from coordinate 3,095 downwards.
ACCAACCATCTCGACGCCGAATCCGTCGCTTGGTTAGAGCGATTCCTGGCGGACTACACCGGAACCGTTATGGCCGTGACCCATGACCGCTACTTCCTCGACAACGTGGCCGGGTGGATTCTGGAACTCGACAATGGCAACACCTATCCGTATGAGGGCAACTATTCCGGCTGGCTCGAACAGAAACAGGCCCGACTCGCCCAGGAAGAGAAGCAGGCTTCGTCCCGGCAAGCCACCCTGGCCAGGGAGTTGGCCTGGGTCCGGCTGTCGCCGCGGGCCCGCCAGGCCAAGTCGAAGGCTCGGCTGAGTGCGTATGAGGACCTTCTCGCCGAGTCAAAGGCGAATCAGGCAGCCAAGAAGGGCCTCGAACTCACCGTGCCGATGACGAAGCGACTCGGGAATACCGTGATCGAGGCACGCAACCTTCGCAAGGCCTACGGTGATCAACTCCTCATCGAGGATCTCACCTTCACGCTTCCACCGGCTGGCATCGTGGGAGTGATCGGAGCCAACGGAGCCGGCAAGACCACCCTGTTCCGCATGATCACCGGGCAGGAAGAGCCTGACTCCGGTGAGCTTACGGTCGGCGAGACCGTTGACCTGGCCTACGTGGATCAGTCCAGGGACACCCTTGATCCTGCCCTGACCGTCTATGAACAGATAACGGACGGCAAGGACATCATCACGATTGGGGGCCGCGAAATGAATGGACGTGCCTACGTGGCGTCATTCAACTTCAAAGGGGCGGACCAGCAGCAGAAAGTCAGCGAGTTGTCAGGTGGCGAGCGAAACCGTGTCCACCTGGCCCGGATGCTCAAGACCGGCGGCAATGTTCTTCTGTTGGACGAGCCGACCAACGACCTCGACGTCGACACCCTGCGGGCCCTTGAGGATGCCCTCGAATCGTTCCCCGGGTGCGCCGTTGTCATCACCCATGACCGCTGGTTTCTCGACCGCATCGCTACGCATGTTTTGGCTTTCGAGGGCGACTCACAGGTTCGCTGGTTCGAAGGCGGCTTCACCGAATACGAGGAGCGGCGCCATGAAGAACTCGGCGCCGCCGCGGACCAACCACACCGGATCAAGTACAAGCCGCTATCTCGCTAACCGAGAGCTAGCTCTCTTCGACGTCTTCTCGTCGAATACCCAGGACGAACAAAATCGCATCGAGGTACGGGACACTGACCTTCGTGTCAGCAGCTTCCTGGACGATCGGCTTGGCATTGAATGCCACTCCGAGGCCGGCTGCCGCCAGCATGTCAAGATCATTGGCTCCGTCACCAACGGCCACCGTTTGCTCAAGCGGGACCCCCTGCTGATGAGCGAGGTCGACCAATAGCTCAGCTTTGCGTTTGCGATCAACGATCGGTCCGACCAGTCGACCGGTCAGGACACCATCGGTCATCTCCAACTCATTAGCGAACACATGGTCGATGCCAAGATCGGCGCCGACCTTGTCGACAAAGAACTGGAAACCACCTGAGACGGCTGCGGTGGTGTAGCCGAGCCGTTTGAGCGTGCGAACAAACGTCCTGGCTCCCGGGGTGAGGCGGACTCTCTCCTGAGCCCGACTCAGTGCTTGCTGGTCCAAACCGGCCAAGAGCGCCACCCGCTTTCGCAACGCGGTCGTGAAGTCGATATCCCCTTGCATGGCGCTGGCCGTGATGGCGGCGACCTCCTCGGCGACACCGGCCTCGTCGGCGAGCAAATCAATGATCTCGTCCTGGATCAGCGTGGAATCGACATCGAGAAACACCAGTCGTTTGGCGCGCCTACCGAGTCCCTCACGCTGGATAGCCACATCGACACCGTGCTCAGCCGATGCCTGAAGCAACCGCGAGCGCATATCTTCGTGGTTTCCACCGGAGACGATGAGTTCATAGCTAAAGACTGGATAGCGCGATAGTTGGGCAATCCGATCAATATTTCCCCCGCCCCCGGCGATGGCGTCGGCGACGCCGGCCAGAGCGCTAGCCGAAAGATCACTACCAAGCACCGTTACTGCATGGCGCTGGTTGCCTGACATTGGCCAAACGTCCGCATCGACCACCTCAAACTCGACGGTCATCGAGGTCTGCCAGCCGTAGTAGAGCAAGTCTTTGACAGATGAGGCGCTCTCAGGGATATCAACGTGAAGGCTCAGGTTCAGCCGGTCGTGTACGACCGTCTGCTCCATGTCGAGAATGGTCGTCTCGGCCGAAGCCAGGATCTTCAGGAGACCGACCGTGATTCCAGGCCGGTCGGTTCCCGTCACATGAACGATGATTGTCTCAGGCACGCCGATAGGTTAGTGGTAAGACCGGCCGATCAAACTCGCCACATAGGGGGACGGCAAGGTGCTAATTGATGCCGAAACGGTACGAGCCACACCTGTGCGCCACCCACGGATCGCTCCGTGTCACACACGATGGGCGGGCGGTCGAATTCACCGGGTCCCCTGACATCGAGACCGCCACCAATGATGCCGAAGCGCTAGCCGGAGTGCCAGGGCCGACACAGAGCGAAAGCGATCCGTTGTTGTTCTTCACCAGGTAGCTGCCAGCCGCCACCGATGCGCCGCTGTAGGTATCGATGACCGTGCCAGGGCCGGAAATGCCGATGACCGGGGTAGGAACCGGCTGGCAGTCCTCAGCCGGCACTGCGCCGAGGACGATGTCCCCGAAACCGAAAGTGTTGTCTTTGCCGGTCGGGCCGCGATCTCGCGAGTAGTCCTCGAGCGCTTTGACCACTCGTTCCGGTGTCCAGTTGGGTGCCGCATGCATGATGAGGGCCGCCAATCCAGCCACGTGCGGGGCTGAGGCCGACGAGCCGATGAAACCGTCACATGCCCCGCTGGTGCCGCCATAGGCCCTCGTCAGAACGCCGTCCGCTGACACAAAATCGGGCTTGATTCGTCCATCAATCGTCGGGCCGAGCGAGGAGAAGTATTCGATCTGGCTGCTGTTGAAGCACGAAGCCCCGACGGCGACCGTATGAGGGGAGAAGGCCGGATCGGCGATGGACCCTGCCGCCACAGGATATTCAATGCCGGCGTGGCCGAAAATCAGAAGATCCAGCTGACCGGGATTGCTAACCGAAAACTCTCGCACCTCGAT